>NZEQ01000037.1 GCA_002689105.1 Verrucomicrobiales bacterium
ACACCGCCTTTGCCTGATGGTGGCTTGCCAGCCGGTTGGACGATGGAACAATGGAAGCACTACGGCCAGCAATGGTTGGAGCAGAACCAGCAGTAAGCCGGTCAATTCCTCCTTCAAGAGGAAGCGTAGGGTTCAAGTCGCAGGCAACCTCGCCATGATTGCCGGAGGGCAAACGCATGTATGGAAACGGACAGGCTCCAATCTTCATCCTGAAGGACGGTACACAACGAACACGAGGGCGTACGGCCCAATCAAACAACATCGCTGCAGCAAAAGCAGTTGCCGATGCTGTGCGTTCCACCCTTGGTCCTAAAGGCATGGACAAGATGCTTGTCGACTCCATGGGCGATGTGGTCATCACCAACGACGGAGCCACCATTCTCAAGGAGATGGACATTGAACATCCTGCAGCAAAGATGATCATTGAAGTCGCGAAAACTCAGGAACAACACTGCTTTGACGGCACCACTTCAGCGGTCATTCTGTCCGGTGAATTGCTCAAGCGCAGTGAGGATTTGATCGAGCAAAATGTTCACCCGACCGTGATTTGCGAAGGGTTCCGTTTGGCGGCCGAACGAGCCATTGGCTTGATGGAAAACCACGGTATCTCAACGGAGAACGAAGACACGGTTCTCGAAGAAGTCGCCAAGACCGCTCTGACCGGGAAATCCGCTGGAGCTGTCAAATCTTTCATGGCTGATATTTGTGTTCGAGCGGTCAACGCCGTTGGCGTGATCGAAGATGGTGAGCGCTTGGTGGACCTTTCCGACATCAAGGTCGAGAAGCGCCAAGGCGGTTCAATCAAAGATTCATCGCTTATCGACGGTATCCTCCTCGACAAGGAGCGCGTTCATGCCGGCATGCCTCGCAGTGTGAGCGAAGCAAAAATCGCCCTCGTGAACTCGGCCATTGAGGTCAAAAAGACTGAAGTCGACGCCAAGATCCAAATCACCGACCCCAACCAACTGGCCCTTTTCCTCGAAGAAGAAGAGAATTACATTCGCAACCTGGTTGACACCATTGAGAAGGCGGGGGCAAACGTTCTCGTTTGTCAGAAAGGCATCGATGAATTGGCACAACACTACCTCTCCAAGAAAGGCATCTTCGCCATTCGACGGGCAAAGAAATCCGACATGGAAGCCCTTGCCAAAGCAACCGGCGGGACCATCATCACCAACCTCGAAGACATGAGTGGAGAAGACCTTGGACAGGCATCTCGTGTGGAAGAAAAGAAAATCGGGGATTCCGACATGACGTTCATCACCGGTTGTCCAGAAGCCAAGTCCGTCTCCGTTCTCCTCCGAGGGGGCACCGAGCACGTGGTTGACGAAATTCGACGGGCCTTCGACGACGCTGTTGGCGTTGTCTCTGTTGCTTGGGAGGACGGTGCAGTTCTCACGGGCGGAGGAAGCGTTTTGGCTGCGCTTTCTCGTGATTTGCGAACCTACGCCGAGACCGTCGGTGGCCGTGAACAAATGGCGATTGAGGCCTTTGCCTCTGCTCTTGAAATCATTCCTCGCACGCTGGCGGAAAACGCTGGCCTCGATCCGGTCACCACCCTCATCGAGTTGCGTAAAGCTCACGCCGACGGCCAGTCTCACGCTGGCATCAACGTCTACGAGGGCGGCGTGGTGGATATGAAGGGCGCCAACGTCGTTGAGCCTCTTCGTGTCGTTGAGCAAGCCATCCAATCGGCTACGGAAACCGCCATCATGATTCTCCGCATTGACGATGTCATCTCTTCCAAGGGCGTTCCTATGGACGATGGCATGGGCGACATGGGCGATTTCCACATGTGATGTCGGCCAAACAATGCAAGAATTTAGTCTGAAAAACGAACCACGGGAAGCCTTTTTTGCCTGTGGTTTGATAATAACCTTCAAAGGCCACTGGAGGCTGGCAAAGAACACTCACAGAGCGTGAGCAAGAGGTCATCCTATGGCAGTGGTTGCAAAAGTGTGGATTGACGAAGACTGTATCACCTGCGACGCTTGTCAGGATATTTGTCCTGAAGTCTTCGAGGTCACCGATGACTCATCGATGATTTTGGCGGCGGTTCGCACCGATGGCGCCTTTGACCGCAACGTCGGTGGCTCACCTTTGGTGGGCAATCTTGGAACCGAACTCGGTGACATCATCATCGAAGCCGCAGAGGCCTGTCCTGTTGAGGTCATCAAGTACGAACTGGTCGGCGACGGGGCCGCTGAAGAAGTGGTTGAAGCCGCACCTGCTGCTGTAGAGGCTGCCGCTCCTGCGGCTGCGGTTGCACCCGCTGCAGGTGTTTCCGATGCTCTCAATGCCGTCTTTGCCGGTGACCGCTCCATCAACATCCTCTTTGGTTCTCAAACCGGCAACGCCGCTGGACTCGCTGAAAAAACCGCTAAATTGGCGGCCAACTACGGTCTTGAACCCAACATTGTCGACATGGACGGCTTTGACCCCGCACGGTTGGCCACGATGAAGCGAGTCATGATCATCACGTCAACTTGGGGCGAAGGCGAGATGCCAGACAACGCTGACGGAATGTGGAACGCCATCAATGCCAACGGTCCCGCCCTCGGTTCGGTCCATTTCTCAGTTTGTGCTATCGGCGATACCTCGTACGACGAGTACTGCAAGGCTGGCCACGATTGGAACAACAAACTGGCCGCTCTTGGCGGTACTGAAGCCCACCCCATTCAGGAATGCGATGTTGACTTTGAACCGCCCTGGAAAATTTGGGTTGAAGAAGCCCTTCCAATCCTCGCCTGCGTTGATGAGTCGGGAACACTTCAAGTTGAACTCCTCGAAGAGATGAAGGCCTACGGTGCCGGTGATGACGACGATGTTATCGAAGGCGACTTCGCTCCAGGTATCATCGCAAAGGATGAGATGACCATCACGCTGGAAATCTTCCGCTATTGCCCCCAAGCCGCAGAATCGGGTTGGGACACTTTGACCTGCGCTGTTCCCGGACACGCAACCGTTCAGGACCTTCTCATCACCATGCAGCGCGATGTTGACGGAAGCCTTGCCTTCCGACGCGGCGGTGCTGCTGGAACGCCCACGACGGGCGTCCGCGTCAACGGGCGTATCGTCTTGTCCGACGCCGCCCAAATCGGGGATTTGACCCAAGACGGCGGCCGAGTTCGTATCGAGCCGCTTCCGGGCCACCCTGTGATTCGCGACCTCATCGTGGACACCNCTCGCTACGAGAGCCATCGAAGCCGGGCAGAGCCNTGGATGCGCACCGACCCNCGAGAAGGTGAACGCCTTCCATCCGGTATGGCCATGGGCACCATGGATTCAGCGGCCGCCACAGCGCTCCATCAAGCCGGCGATGTCCTCTCGTTCCAACTCGTCCAAGCAATGTCAGATACCCTCCCCCACGACCCACACTACGAGGGTCCCGGTGTTCACTTCCAACAATGGTTGCGAGTGCTCGACCCCCGCACCTCAGAAAAACAACGTCGCAGCATCATGAATTCCCTACAAGAAAAAGACGGGATTTGGTCCGAAGCCGACCATGCTAGCCTCATCCGCTACGGTGAAGACGGTCGTTTAGCTGCTCGTTCCCTCAACGAAGCACGTGGTGCCTTGTTGAACCAAACCCGCTATGCAGGNAAATCCGGCCGCCTCGTCAAGTGGTACGGTCGCAGCGTCAAGTGGTCCGGCAACGTGAACGAGACCACGCTCTATCGCCAAGTCCTCGGCCCGTTGGGCTTGGTAAGCAACGTCTTCAGCGGTGTATCTGCTCGAATGGCCCTCGCTTTCACTCGAAACGGCGGTCCACCCATCCGTGGTTTGCAGGCACTTCTCGTCCCTCCAGCAGGTTTGGGCCGTATTCCAAAGATGTTCAATGGACGNGTTGAGGACTACCATGAAGTTGTCAGTCTCTTCAACGAGATCGATCAACGGTTCTGAGGTGAGATGATGGCAAAAATCGCATATTATCCCGGCAATGTCGCACGAGCAGGAGCCTCTGAAATTGAGGACACCATCCAGCCACTCTGCAAAGCGTTGAACATTCAACTCGTTGAGATTCCCCGAGCCAGCAGCGACGGAGGCAACGTCATCAAGCAAGCGACTCCTAAACTTCAGGACGCTCTCGTCGCTCGTAACCTTGCCCTTGCNGAAGCCAAAGGCCTTGACGTGATGACGAC
This sequence comes from Verrucomicrobiales bacterium, assembly GCA_002689105.1. Classification (GTDB taxonomy): domain Archaea; phylum Thermoplasmatota; class Poseidoniia; order Poseidoniales; family Poseidoniaceae; genus Poseidonia. The sequence continues at coordinate 4,143 of NZEQ01000037.1, forward strand.
GTGTGCGACCAGCCACGCCATCATGTGCAACACGGCCCAGGACATGGCAAGAGACCCCGTCTACGCCAGCACGGTGAACAACCTCGTCGCTCGTACTTCCAAAGTGGAATACACGGGCGAAACACAATCTTGGCACTTGCTTCATTATCTGGTGGAGGAAATTGGATTGGACAAGGTTCGTGATGCGGTGAAGAATCCACTAAAGATGAACATCGCCGCCTATTACGGTCCCGACATGCAACGAGAAGGTGCGTGTGCAGGCGATGACCCGTTCATGCCAACCTACATGGAGCAACTCATCGAAGCCCTCGGTGGCACACCCATTGACTACGATTCCAAGTGCATGAGCGTCGGTTCCACGTCCATGTTGACGTTGGAAGACTCCTCGCTCGCCATGACAGCGGCTGTTTTGTCCGATGCGATTCAATCNGGAGCCGACCTCGTCGTGAGTGCTTGCACCATGTCGCACATCAACCTTGATTCCTATCAGTCCAAAGCCGGCCGAGTCAGCGGAAAGAACACCACCGTCCCTGTGTCTCACCTTTCGGAGATCGTTGCTTTCGCCCTCGGTTTCTATCCCGANCGTCTTGCCCAACTCCGCACACGAGTTCGTCTCATCGGTTCGTGATGGAACCGTGAAGCAAAGCGAGGGCTTGTTTGGCTTCCTCGCTTGAACAGCCGCTCTTGTCCTTCAACTCNGCATNGGTGGCAGCAAACAATCGCCCGATGTCGGGTGAGAATTGCATGAGGATGTGTTCGAGTTGTGGTGCCTTCTCTACGAGAGGTTTCACGGTGTGGTGATAACAACGCTCCAGGTGTTGACGTCGGTCGTCGAGCCACGGGTGTGAATCCTCGGGTTTGTCCATGATCGCGTCAAGCTCACGGCTTGCTTGTGCCATGGCCTTACGAAGGTCAGGCAGTTCTTTGCTTGATGACGATGCAAATTGATGCAAGCGTTCCAATGCTTCGTGTTCNTGGCGAANGGCAACGGCGATGAAGTGGGCGGCCTCAAGGGGTCCTTTGACCATGACCACCGGTAAGCCCAATTCAAGCGTGATGTGAGCCAAAGCTCCAAGCACGGCATTTGGATGAACNCTGTATTGTGTTTCTCCACCGGTTTCCACCAGCAATAACGGGCGTTGAGCACTCACCACAAGGCTCCGACATTGGCTGAGGAGACGGCCCGATTTGACCGATTCAAGGAGGTCTCGGGCTGACTTGCGCTCAATGAGCACCCTTTCCGACAATCGAAAGTCCCCGCAGGGGAGTTGGGTAAACGTGGTCTCGAAGCCAAGGCCGTTGAGGTAGGTTGGGAGCGTTGAGCGGGATTCACGATGGTCAACGTACACCACTTCGCCTGCCCCGCGAACCTCGTTGAGGGATTTGATCTCCTCGTCGGCGGCGTTCAATACCACGTCCATGTTGCGCCGTATTTTTGCGGATTCAGCGGGGGTTGGTGCTGATGGTTCAAACTGGAAAAGGCTCGCTTGCGATTGTGGACGAATTTGGTCAGGACGCAGTGGTGCAGCGACCGTATCGTTCCGTTTCAACGTTTGAGGTTTCTTCTCTATAGAATCCGAGGGCGCCTCTTGAAGCGGTGCGAGCCGCTTTATTTCGGCTTCCAAGAAGACCTTTGCAGGAACCGATCCAGTGCTGTCTTTGACCTTGAAGGCATCAAGTGCATCATCGCTCACGACATAGGCTTCGTTCAGTTGCTTTTGACGCACCAATCTCGTCATGAGCCGGTGCATGTTTTCCTCTTGACGTTCCGATGCGCGGTGAACATAAGCGTCCCGTGTGTTTTTGGCGATCAGCACGTGTACGGAACCCGCCCGTTGCCGGGCCGTACGACCTCGCCGTTGAATCGCTCGAACCGCACTGGGGACCGGCTCGTACAGCACGACCAAATCTGCGGCTGGAACATCCAACCCCTCTTCGCCAACCGAGGTCGCCACGAGGATGTTGATTTCTCCACTTCGAAAGCGGTTGAGTTGAGCAAGTTGCTGTTTCTGGGTCATGCCCTTTTGTGAGCCCCGTGAGGATTGACCAATGAACGCATCAGGGTGTAACCCTTCGTGTTGTTGTAAGATGTCTACGATTCGCTCAACGGAATCCCTGTACTCTGTGAAAATCAACACTTTCCCTTCTGGTTTTGCCGCAATTTCTTGTTTCACCAAGGTTTCCACAATTGAGGATTTGGGGTGGAGTTCCTCCGTGTCGTTTAACGCCAAGCGCAGCTGATGGACAACGGGCAAAGCCAACATTCGATTGGTCTTTCTTCCATTACGCCCCTCTTCTTCTGCTCTGTTGAGGAAGGCTTGAGCGACGTTGGTGCCTTGGGTTTGCAGGAGGTTGATGAGGATGTGAATTCGTCGTAAATCAGCCACTCGGCGGGCCGCATCATATCCTCTCATGTCCCTTTGCTGAATGGCCCGACTCGCACTTTGTTGCGCTCGTTCAATGTCGTTGGTACCGATGTATTCCTTGGTGGGCATGAATCCAAGGCGCTGGAGATGGTTTACTTCGTCGTTAAAATGCGTGCGAAGTGGCGTGATCAGGACTTCCAAAGCAGGCGGCAAGTCCACCGCATGGGTATGGATTTTCATATCAACATCGTACGCTTTCAACAAGGCTTCATCGCGTTTGCTCAGGTCGAGGTTTTGGGCGTTGAGGTTGGTACGCACTTCGTTGATGTTGCGCAACGTCGAGCCTGGACTTGCCGTGGCTGCAAGCACACGGCCTTTGGGATTGGCCCGCTGGTAGAGTTGGCCTACTTGGGCATAAGCGTGGTTTCCCGTGGCGTGATGGGCCTCGTCCATGATCAACAAGTCCACCTCGGCGAGGTCGATGATGCCGTTCATCGCATCGTTGCGGATGACCTGGGGTGTTGCCAGGACCACGGTTGCGTCTGCCCACAAAGCTTCTCGCTTGTCGGGGGCGGTCTCTCCGGTGTAGGTGACGATGTTTTCCTCCGAAACATTCAGCCGTTCAACCGCCATCGTTCTTTGCTGGTCAACCAAACCCGTGGTGGGTGCAATGAGGACGATTTTTTCACTCCCGTTCCGAAGGTATTCCGCCATGGCCATCCACTCCACGGCTGTTTTTCCAAACCCGGTCGGCATGACCATCAGGCTGGAGAAGGAGAGAATCCGTTCAAGGGAACGCAATTGATAGCCCCGGGCTTCAACGCCATCGCTCAACAGAGGATGAACAACATGAGGCATGGAATCAACTTCCTGACTAGGGTTCAAAAGGATGATGTGGGGGGTTCACGGTTTAGTTGAACAGAAATCTGCCTCTTAAGAAAGAAATGTTTGAAGACCTTCAAATCCCATAGCGTCCCACGCAACCCACCGGTTGTCTGTACCGAACCGCATATATACGGGTTGTAAGTCGGAGGGGTGCTCAAAGGTGAGTAGCCAGACACACTGGGCCATCCCCCGAGGACCCCAACTGGTGCCTTCCCCGCTCGTGGGAACGCCCCTCCGTGTCACGGCTTCGACGCTGCATGGGCCCTCGTACGCCCCCCAACGGTGGGGCCACTGCGTTGTAGAAAACCCCTGGAGGAATCCAAGATGGCAAAGCGAAACCACCCACGTCGTGGATCAATGGCGTTCAGCCCGCGCAAGCGAGCGAACCGCCCGTTTGGTCACGTCAAGTCGTGGCCCACAACCGATGCGAGCGAAGTCCGAGTGCAGGGCTTTGCCGGCTGGAAAGCCGGTATGACCCACATTTTGGCTCGTGATTTGAACCCCCGTAGCACCTCGGCCGGTCAGGAAGTTCGAGTTCCTGTCACCGTCGTCGAATGCCCGAAGATGCGAATTCTCGGCGTGCGTGGCTACGAAATGACGCCGTACGGCATGCAAGCCCGTGGTGAAGTTTGGGCNGATGCTCAAACCATTCAAGAAGCCTTCAAGGAACTCTTCAAGCGTGTTCCAGAGCGCAAGGAACACGACGCCTCCAAGCACATGGAAAACCTCCAGCAAGCNGACCTTTGCGAGGTTCGCCTCATCGTCGCCACCCAACCTCACACCCTTTCCAGCGTCCCNACCAAGGTCCCCGACGTGATGGAAATGGGCTTGACCGGTGGAAGCATGGACGATCAACTCAACTGGGCCAACGAGCGCCTCGGCGAGGAATACTCCTTTGCAGATGCATTCGAAGAAGGCACGATGACCGACATCGTCGCCATCACCAAAGGCTACGGCTGGCAGGGTGTCATCAAGCGATTTGGNGGTAAGCTCCANTCTCACAAGAACTCCAAGAAGCGCCGACANCACGGTAACATGGGTGCTTTCGGTGATGGATATGTTCGAAAGACCATCCGCCAGGGTGGACAAACGGGCTACCATCAGCGCACGGAATACAACAAGCGTATCCTCCGAGTTGCCAACCCCGAAGACCACTCCATCACGCCTGCTGGTGGTTTCCTTCACTACGGCGAAATCAAATCTGATTACATCCTTGTCAAAGGAAGCGTCCCCGGCCCCGCCAAGCGACTGATTCGCTTCCGTGATGCCACCCGTGCATCGGACAAGACGCTCCATGACTACGAAATCACGTACGTGAGTACGGCATCCAAGCAGGGGGCCTGAAGATGAAGGTCGCAACCAAAGACATCGTCAACAACGTCTCACAGACGGAAATGGACGCTGGAAAGTTGTCCGCTCGATTTGAGGTTGAAATCTCAGACGGATCCAAAGTGAACCTCCCCGCAGCCTTCCAGTCCGAAGTCCGCGAAGACCTCGTGAAACTGGCCGTGGCTTCCAGCCGTGCCAATCGCCGCCAAGCGTACGGTTCTCGACCGCACGTCGGTAAGCGCCGCCCGATGTCGGGTATGAAGCACTCCGTCGAATGGTGGGGCAAGGGTCGCGGTGTGTCCAGAATCCTACGACGAACGGGCTCCCGACGTGGTGCTCAAAACCCCCACACGCTGGGCGGTCGCCGAGCACACGGTCCAAAGGTCGAGAAAGACTGGTCCCGCAAACTCAACGCCAAGCAACGTCATGCGGCTCGCAACGCTGCTTTGGCTGCTACCGTCTCGATGGAGACCGTCGCTGCTCGTGGCCACCGCTTTGACGACACGGTCGAGCACTTGCCTATCGTCCTCGGGTCCTACACCGAGGTCGTTGACGGCAAGTCCACCGAATACGACATTGAAACCTTCAACCACGGCTCTGCCACCCGCAAAGCAGCGGCCATCTTCGCCGGCCTCGGCCTCGGCCCTGACATGGACCGAGCCCGAAACGGTCGGAAGATCCGTGCAGGAAAAGCCACCATGCGTGGACGCGTTCACAAGACGCCCAAGTCCATTCTCTTGGTGGTCAAGGAAAAATCCGGTCTGGCTCAAGCAGCCCGCAACCTCCCCGGCGTCGACGTCGTCGCTGCCAAGGACTTGTGCGCTGAGGACCTGGCCCCCGGTGGAGACGTCGGTCGATTGACCGTCTTTACCAAAGCGGCATTGGAGGCCATGAACTGAGGTGAGATCATGAACGCATACGACATCATCATTCAACCCTGGCTGACGGAGAAATCCATGGAGGCTCGGACCACCGAGCAACGCTTGGAGTTCTTGGTTCGCCGCAGCGCCACCAAGGCCCAAATCGCACGAGCGGTGGAGACCATCTTCGATGTGGAAGTGGCCAAGGTCAACGTTCGAAACTCCAAGCACGGCAAGCACGCTTCGGTGAAGCTGGCTGAAGGCTACGACGCAGAAGACGCTGCCATGCGTCTGGGAGCATTCTGAGGTGATTTATCATGGGTAAGAGAATTCGTGCACAACGCAAAGGTTCGTCGCCACGCTATCGTGTCGCCAGCCATCGATTCCCCGGAAAGAACCGCATGCCTCGCGAGAAAGATGTGGTCTGCGAGGTCACCGAGTTGATTCACAGCCCGGTTCACAGCGCCCCGCTCGCTCGCATCAAGACCCCCGACGGCGACACCACCTTGGTGGCCGCTACCGAGGGCATCGCAATCGGCAGCAAAGTTGCCATCGGTGACAACGTCGCGCTTCGACCCGGTAACATCACCGAGATCGGCAACATTCCAGAAGGAACGGCCATCAACAACCTCGAACTTCGACCTGGCGACGGCGGTAAAGTCGCTCGTTCCGCAGGCAACTCTTGCATGGTTGAATCTCGCATCGGCGACATGGTCCGTATCCGCATGCCCTCCGGTTCGCTGAAGGAACTCCCTGCCAGCTGCCGAGCCACCATTGGTGTGCTCGCTGGCCACGGCCGAGACGAGATGCCAATGCGAACAGCCGGTGCTGCCTACTACAAGGCCAAGGCTCGAGGTAAGCTCTACCCGCACGTTTCTGGTGTCGCCATGAACCCTGTTGACCACCCACACGGCGGTGGAAATCACCAGGCTGTTCACGGACCCAACTCCGTCGCTCGTGGTACGCCACCGGGTGCCAAGGTTGGTTTGATTGCACCACGCCGAACCGGTCGTGGACGAGGTAAGAAAATTTGAGGTGATGATGCATGGCTAAGAAGAAGAAGTCGTTTATGACCCCCAAGGCCAGTCGACGTAAGGCACGTAAGCGCCTTTCGACCACCTCGGCACGTGTGAAGAAGGAGTTCACTTACCGTGGATTCACCATGGAAGAGTTGAACCAAATGCCCATGTGGCCAGAGACTGAAGACCAAGACTACATCGTCGGCCTTCTGCCCTCCAGAGTTCGACGAAGCCTCGGTCGAGGCATGTCCACCGAAAACGAGCATTTCATGGCCCGTGTGCTTCGGTCCGGTACCAAAACCATCCGAAC
>NZEQ01000006.1 GCA_002689105.1 Verrucomicrobiales bacterium
CACGCAACAAAATCATCGATGTCAAGGATTACGAAGGCTCTGAAAAAGCATGGCGCATTGTCAAAGAATTCGCTTGGGAACACCAAATGCCACTTCAAACTGAATTGCGTATCGGTGGCAAGAAATTACAGTGAATTCTCACGAGTGAAACTTCTTACCGAGGATGGTACAAATCTGTTCAAGGAAAGCAACGTCTTCTGGAGAGAAGGCAGCAGGTGTATCTGAATCGACGTCAAGAACGGCTACGACGGCACCGCTGCTGTCCTTCACGGGAACCACGACCTCGCTGTTGGTGCTTGAACTGCAAGCGATGTGTTCTGGACGCACATGAACATCAGGAACATCTTGAGTTTCTCCGGTTCGTGCAGCAGCCCCACAGATGCCTTTGTCAAAGGGGATCTCAAGACAACCATGTCCTCCTTGGTAGGGGCCGATTTTCAAAAGATTGGGTTGTGTGGTTCGGTAGAATCCGGTCCAATGAAAGTGGTCAAATCCGTGGTGGAGTTCGCAGACGACCGTGGCCATGGCGGCCACCCAATCGGTTTCATCNTCNAGCAATCCATCNATTCGNAGNCNNATTTCNTCGTGCATGAGGATGGCCCCNNGNGCATNGTATTTNAATCCTTGATGGNGCNNTTGCTGGNGNTGANTNTACCTTNAATCANNNCACCATGTTTTTGATATAGGAACCCAGCNTGGANNNCCACATGAACAAAGCCGTNTTCCTCGTCGTTCTTTTTTTGGCGAGTGTNGCTTCCCCNTTGATGNCCTACGGAAGTGCACAATCTCCAGATGATGGGATGTCCGTGCTTCATACCGCCGTCAACCCCTCAAACAACAACACCTACCACCTCTTGACCGCCTCTTCTTGGGAGGATGCAGCCTCCTACGCCAGGTCACTGGACGGGTTTCTGGTGACCGTTGACGATGAGGATGAGAACACGTGGTTGTTTGACACGTTCGCTTCATGGGATGATCAATCCCGCCACCTTTGGACCGGTCTTTCGGATGCCGCAAGTGAGGGCGAGTACCGTTGGCACGACGGCACCCCGTTTTTGTACAGAAATTGGGGGGAAGCCCAACCTTCCGAAGGCGGCGACGAACATTTTGTTCACATTGCAAGCACCAACATGGGAAATATTGACCCCGGTTCATGGAATGATTTGGAAAACGACCCTCAGTACTTCCCCGTGTATGGTGTGGTTGAAATCGGTCCTGGAGCAGATTACGCTCTACGGTTTGATGGAGGTTCCGATCACGTGGTCATGGACCACAACGACGACTTGGACATGACCAACATGACTCACCTCGAACTTTCAGCATGGATTTACCCCTACCACCTCGAATCAAACCAATTCATCATGATGAAAGGTGATTATGGCTGGGGCATGTATTTGCAAGGTGAACACCTCGCCTTCTCCTCAGAATACAGCCTTTCACGCCACCCCGTCTCCAACGGCACCGTCGAGATGAACACATGGACGCATGTTCAGGTGAACGTCGTGGTCGGCGAGGGATACACCTTCCACCTCAACGGTGAGGAAGCAGGTGTTGTCTTGGACGACGAGGCCACCATCCCACTGGGCGATTTTGGCTCGAACGACTGTTTTGAATCCGGCGATGCGTGCGATGAATTGTTCCTCGCACGGATGGGTGCTGGGTGCGATTGTTCTCACTTTGAGGGTGTCCTCGACAACATTACGGTCCGAGCCGGTTCAAACCAAGCCGACATGGATGTCCGATTGCATCTCGATTTCCCTGAGGGAGAAGGCGCTGAGACATGGGATTCCACCGAAGCCTACATGGCCAGCATCGAAGGAGCAGATTGGGTCATGCCCGATGGAAGCATCGTGGCACAAGCGGTTGAGTTGTTCGTTGGTGAAGGCTACGAGCTCGAGTACGCNGCAGCAGGAGATACGTTGCTGTTCTTCGTTGAAATTGAGGAATACACCCGAGAGTTGTACTGGTACTCCTACTCGCTCAAGTTTGGCGAAAGCGAGGAGATGACCGAATACACCGTTTATGCTCAAACCAATGAAATTCCGGATGAATGGAATCACGATACGGCCTCGTTTGGTGAATGGGGTTTCCTCTATGATGCCTGGTCTTGGCCGGAGGTGGGCGTCATGTGGTTCACCATGGTCCTTGATTCCGATGTGGAGGAGTTGTACATCGAACTCGACGCCGACATGGCCGACCCGCCACCCACCCTGGACGACATGACGGAATTGAAAGAAAGCATCCCGGTCACCAATCAAGAGGTCTCTTTCGACTCGTACAACAACGGGGACGTGAACATGAATTTCTATTACGTGAACGTCACNGAACCGCTGGCTGATTTGCGCGTGCGAACCTATGACGGACAAGGTAACGTCAACATCGGTATTTCGTATTACAGTCCTCCCGAACCTACGTTGTGGTGGGAAGAACCAGGTGATTTCGACGGAGGAGATTCGGGTAAAACGGACGGAACAGTAGCCGTTATGGAAGCATGGTCAACGGGGCCAGGAAACGAAGAGGAAGTTCATTTGTTCGATGTNGAACCAGGGCTGTATTACATCACGGCTTACTCGTTCCGCAATGCACGTTCGTTCACCATCGTGGCCGATTTCGTATATCCTCCGGAAAACGTTGACCCGGACGACGCCATCACCCTGACGCCGGGTGTTGAATATGGATTGTTGAGCGGTTATGAGGGTCTGATGCAGTACTTCAAAGTCGAAGTTCCTCAAGGCACGGAGCGCCTGGTGGTTGATTTGAGCGATGGGGCTGGCGAAGCCTCGCTCTTCATGAGGCTTGACCAAGCACCCACCACCGCCACCTATGACCATCACTCTACGGCGGATGGCGCCGATGANCGCATCGCCTTCAACGACCCAACACCCGGTTGGTGGTACATCCTCCTCACTTCAGAGTCGGCCTTTACGGGCGTAAATATCGTGGCTGAGTTTGCGGACCGCTATGTTTGGGATTACGACGGAACGCCATTGGAACTTTACAACGATGAACCGCTTGAAGGCATCAGCGTTGGAAAAGGTGGCGAGATCTTCTTCTACGCCATGCTCGAAGAGCCAGGCAATCTGTTTTCCATTGAAACCTCTGGAGGCTCGGGAGACATCATGCTCACCATCGATGGCGTTCAGTACGAACTGGATTTCTTTGAGGGCGGTCGCCAGGGTCCTGGATTTGGTATCGATGTCTCCACGGAATCCTTTGAGATGACGAGCGGTAAGGACGGCACCAATCACAAAATGACCGTTGAATCCCCAATGAACGGTCGAATCGACATCACGATGACGGGGTTGTCAGATTCGGAGGAGATCATGCTGGTCGCTCGATGGGATGAAACCGAATTACCCATCGACCCAATTGAACCCGGTGACGAGGAAGAACCCGATAGCGTGGACACATGTGTTGAAGCCACGACGGAATTCTTCAATGACGCCGACGCCAACGACGATGGATTGCTGGATGGGCGGGAAGTTGATGCTGTGGACATTTCTGCAGAAGAAATGAAGGATATTGACCTGAACAAAGACAGCAGCATTGAGTACAGGGAAGCGTTGCAATTTGCTTGCACCTGCGATGTTGAATTGGAAGGCGTGTTCGATGAATTTTCAGTTGGCAGAGACGAAGTTTCCCTGTTGGCCTTGGAGGGACACACGTGGATGAACGATTACGATTTCAGCCTCATCAATGTCAACGATGACGACACCATCGACCGAGACGAACTCGATTTGCTGACGTTGGTTTGTGAGACCACCTACGATGCCTTTGATGGCGATGGCGATGGCGTTCCTGATGAGAAGGATGCCTTCCCAGAAGATCCAACAGAATCAAAAGATACCGACGGTGATGGAGTAGGGGATAACGCCGATATTGTGGCGAGTGTTTCCAACGACATCATTTACGCTTCCGCCGGTGCGGTTTTCTTGGTCTTGGCTGGACTGCTGTTTGGTTTCCTCCGCACCACCAAGAACCAGCGCGATGAATCAGATGTTTGGTCGGATGAAGACCGAATGAACGAGGCCATGTTTGGAAGCGATGCTTCAAACAATTACGACAAGGAACCGGTTGATTTTGATTCGGCCATCACCCCTGAATCCACTGTTTCAATCCCTGAACCCGTTCCCCTTGCGGATGCAAACTCAGGGGCATCCTCTATGGATGGGCTGCTTGGTGATGACGCACCCCATCCCGATTTGATGGGGATGATGTTGGACGGCATCGAGACGGTCGAATACCCAACGGGCAGTGGCGTCGTTTGGGTCAGAACCTCGCCAGACCTCCCTTGGGAGCCCAAAGTCTAGGTAGAGAAGACATCATACGGATGGAGGCGAGGGGCAGACTTGCCCCTGTAGTGTAGTGGATATCACCCCGGCCTCCGGAGCCAGGAACCCGCGTTCGAATCGCGGCAGGGGCGCTCAATCTGAAACGAAGCCATCCCATCGGCGCATGTATTGAATGAATACCGGGCTCAATTTTGCCTCCGTGAGCATCGCTTCATCAAATGGAGGCCGTTGTGGTTCAGCCTGACCAGCGGCGAGATACGACGGCCAGTTAGGGTGAGCGATGCCCGCTCGTGCAACACCGACAAAATCAGCGCCTTGTTCAAAGGCCAACTCGGCTTCTTGAGCGTTCCAAACCCCGCCGGTTGTCATGAGAGGAACCTCGTCATCAAGCACCTCCCTGAAGTGGGACGTGTAGGGTTGTTCCCGGCTGTTGGCGACGCCGGTTTCGGTGATGTCCCAACATGATACATGAACAAAGTCAAGCTCCATTGCATTGCATAATTCAAGGGTTTCCAATGCATCATCAAGTCCAAGGCCGCAGGAACTCAAAACAGGGGATAACCGCACCCCGACCAAAAAATCTGGACCTGTTGAACGGCGTACTTCATGAACAATTTCTGCCAAAAAACGGGTACGTTTTGTTTGATTTCCACCCCATGCATCTTTCCGACGGTTGGTGGATGAACCAAGGAATTGAGCGATCAAATACCCGTGAGCTCCATGAAGTTCAACGCCATCAAACCCAGCGCGTTCACAAAGATTTGCGGCCCGCCCGAAGGCTCGAATCGTCTCCTCAATTTCCTTTTCTTCCATGGCCCTGCTTTTCCCTAGACCATGGCCAAGGTCATTGGCTGATGCAGATTTTGGCTGAAGGCCGGTCAATCGTTCAGGTGCTCGCATGCCCCCATGAAACAATTGTGTTAGTCCAATGCCTCCATGATTCTTGATGGCTTTGGCCATTTTCGTGAGTCCATTGAGATGTCCCTCGGACCAGGTTCCAAATTCTCCTTCCCAACCCTGTCCATCTTCCTCAACGTTCGTGGCTGCGGTCGTGACAATTCCAAATCCGCCTTCGCTTCGGGCTTCAAGCCATTGAATCTCGTCCTCGGAGAGCGTACCGTCGGGATGGCTTTGTTTGTTGGTCATGGCGGCCAAGACGGTGCGATTACGGACGGACCGTGCTCCTCGCTTGAACACAAAGGTCTCCAAAGCGGGGTGCATGGTTTGACATCTCGCCCCCACTCATCATCATTTCCAACCACAGCGCTCATCAGTTGTATCAGGGTCGAGGGTTTGCGGGCAGGCGTGATCTAGTGGTTATGATGGGAGGTTCCCAACCTCTCTACCCGAGTTCGACTCTCGGCGTCTGCATCTCAACGACGTTTTGTTTGGGGGTCTGATCCCGTCAAAGCCATGATGTTTCGATGCATATTTGGTAGCATCTCGAACATGATCAACGCCAACAAAAACATCGCGAAAAGGCTCACGAAACGGGCGATATAACTGTGGCCAAATTCAAACACGCTCAATCCCCACAAATCCCATTGAGTGTAGGTCATGTGCATCCAGATGAGGCCTGCGTTTCTGAAAACATTCAGTGCGTGGATGGTCGGAATGACCAGCAACAACGCTCTGGTGCGTTTCTTCCATGACATGTTCAATACGGATATGGCTCCAATGAAGAGCACCATCGATTGTATCGCCGTGCATGCGAGAACGAAATTGATGCCAATCATGGTGCCGTCTGCCAGCATGAGTTCGGATTGAAAGGCGTATTCTCCAGTAAAGTCCGTGGCAAACCAACGATTTCCTTCCCATTCCTGCCAAGAAACCCGGCCTGATGTGTCGTTGACCCACGTTGTTCCGATTTCAATTTCCTGGCCTGTAGCGAAGCCAAGAAACCAAGCCGACTGAGAGGCGACAAACCAAATGGCGAGCACGCTCAGATAGGGAACGTACGAGATGAGAAGGTAAGGTCCTCCGGCAAAAGCCACCGTCCCTCTTGCCCAAACGATGGCCTCTTTTCGCTGCTCTGTGGCCGTATGTTCCCACCATGCGGCAAGACAGCTGAGGGGAAGGGTCAACGCCGACATGACCGTCAAGATGGGGTCGTCGTGCGAGTGATAGGTCCACGCTTGGGAAAAGAAGTAGATTCCGACCAAGATCCAACCTGCTTGAGCCCATCGAATCACCGACCGCTCTCTCCACCACCAAGCAACGCCGAGAAGTACCATGCCGGCCGCTCCAATGACGGTGGCCGTTTCTCGTTCGATGAGCACATGCCAACCGAGAAGGTGATGCACTATCAAGGTCTCCAAATAAGAACAAAGCCCATGAGTCGCCAAGGAAAGCCAGCACCATGGACGGAGCCTTCGTGCAAACGGCACCGCTCCATGCGTTCCAGAAACGGACTGAATCGCCCGTGGCTTTCTTGGACCGCGACGGTGTGCTGAACCTTGGAAAAGCAGGTTATGTCAACCATCCAGAAGAGGTCCAATTGTTGGATGGTTCGGCGGAGGTTATCGCTGCTCTACGGGGACAAGGCTACCTCATTTGCGTGGTGACCAATCAGTCGCCGATGGCCCGAGGCCTTTGGGGTCCTGAACGCTTGGAACTTCTCCATACTACGTTGCAAGAACTGCTTCTTGAGCAAGACCCTGAGGCTCACATCGATGCATTTCTCACATGTCCACATCGATACGAAGACCGTTGTAATTGCCGCAAACCTTCACCCGCGATGTTGGTTCTCGGTCATCAACTTCTTAGGTGCCAGGAAGCATTGAATCCCTCCCTGAAACCTCAACTTCACGCTGTGCCTCCGCCTTCTGTAAATTGGTGGGGCTCGAAGCCCATCCCTCCGCATCCACTCGATTTAATGGTCGGTGACCGAACATCCGATATGGGCGCAGGTTGGGCTTTTGGTGCAAGGCTCTTTCGTGTGGCAAGGACGATTGGGCTTGCGCAAGTGAAGGAACGCTTGTCTTCACCAAACGACCCCGGAGATGATTTTCAACCGTAGGTGATGGTATGGGGTGGCTGGGTCTTGACGATACGGATTCCCTTGAGGGGGGTTGCACAACGGCGACTTTTCACGCCTTGCTCGAGGGCTTGCCACCCGGGGTAACCGCAGGTGTTCCTCGGTTGGTTCGGCTCTGGCCGTTCGCTCAACGTCGAACCCGTGGCAATGCTGCATTGGCGGTTGAACTCCAAGTCGATGATGAGGACTCGTTGATGCAACATCTCGACGCTTGGTGGACGAAACATCTTGAGCCGTTGGATGGAGCGTTTGAGCCTTCATCCATTTCCGAACGTCCACAATCTCCTGCGAGCCCCGGTATGATGTATTACAGCGAACGGCCAGATGCCCAGTATTATTGGGAGGCCGTCCGTGGAGAGGTTGACATTTCCTCTGCCCCCTTGCCGACAAAGGCTTGGGGGGGGCACGGAAAAATTGGTGCAGCCGCTGCCGTTTCATGGCCAGGTGAAACGACCACATGGGAAGCCATTGCTTGGAGGTCAACCGAAGACACAATCCGTCAGCGCTCCATTGACATGAACGCTCTTCTCGAAATTGATGGTTGGGACGGTGTTGTTTTGTCAAGAGATCCTCGTAACGGGAGTGGTCTGATTGCACCTCGGGGACGCTCCCCTGTTCTTTTTGGCGTGCGAGGGACCAGTTTTACAGCGGCAGAAGCCGCCTGTCAACATTTGATTGGAGCTCCTGAAACCGAATCAGTGTCCGCTTGGCGAGTCTTCCAAACCAACCAAGCCAGTGGCGATCACCTGTCAGGCATCCTCTCTTTGACCGTCAACGAAGTTGAAATTCATCCTGTTCGCAAACACGCTCATGTTCACACCGATGGTCCAACCCTCGTGTCCTACGCTGAAGGAGGCCCGGTAAATTCGCTGGCCCGGTGGCTGAAGCCAGGGGATTCCATCGCTGTTGCTGGTTTGTTTCACCCCGATGGAAGTCTCCATGTTGAACGGCTCAAAGTCGAGTCGTGGGTGGCTCGAAACCGCGAACGGCCGCTTTGTTCATCATGCCGTGTTCGCCTCAAGAGCATGGGCAAGGGGCAAGGTTTGCGCTGCCCATCATGCAAAGCACGAACGCCTGACACGTGGTTGGATGTACCCATCCAGCCCCCCTTCATTGAATGGGTTGAACCGCCGATGGATGCGCGTCGCCACCTTGCTCGACCCTTGGCATGGGAAGATGGCATCTCCACGACGTGATTGTTGCAAAACCATCAAAAGGCCCGTCGTCCAGTTCAAACCATGGAGCCAGAGACCACCAAGAACATCGCATACGCCGTTATGGGGCTGAGTTTGTTGGCCATGGTGTGGTTCATCAGCCAACGCGCCATGAAAAACCGTTCCAACATGCTCGAATCAAGCGGCCCGAAAATTGCTGGACAAGATGAGATGGAGGGCGGTGCTCGAAATCCTCAACAGTTCGATGAACCTGACGAAGATGCGCTCGATGAAATGGCGAAACTTCTCGGGGAAGACGAAGATTCAGGCGACGAATCCTGAATCCTCAATCACCACATCGGTGGATGTGTCGCCTCGGACGAGAACCCGTTTGGCGCCATTCGTACCACGCCACAGTCGCCAAATTTGGTACCCTTTCTTTGTCATGACGTCAGCCGAACGGGCGATAATGGGGTCGTCGGTTGAACCGCTCGCGTCGACGCTCCCTTTCGAAATTAAGAGAACGGTTGCACTTTCGGGGCATTCTTTTGCAACCCGTTCAATGTGGTGCAGGCGTTCTGCGGAAATTCTGCCGCTGGATGCACACCAGTCGTCCATCACGATCAACCCGACACTTGGCAGCGATGTCGCTGCTTCGAGGAGCGCATCGATGGCCCTGTCGAATTTTCCGCCAAAATTCATGGCGTGAAAGCGAGAGCTCTCGATCAGTGAAAGGTGTTGGAAGAGTTGGGAAAACCTTGCAGGGTCCGGCATTTCCACCGATGCCCAAAGGACGCGCTTTCCTCGGTTGATGACATCGGCTGCGAGATGGAGGCCAAGGGTTGTTCCACCGGTGCTCCCCTCCACTGCGAGATGAATTCGGTCTCCGTTGGTGTCGAAATCAAACCGTTCCATGCCCCCTAGGCTGCGGCATCGGTGAATGAGTCTTGCGGCGGGCGTGAGGTTCGCAAGGGCTATGACCCCCATCCACCTCAGCGGATTCATGAGTGGCGAAGTTCGAAAGGGAGAACGCATTCCACGAAGGGACCCTCCCGAGTTTGAGGAAGTCAACAGTTTTGCAGAAGCCATCTCCAGAGATGGTTTCATTGGGACAGCTCTTGACGACAAGAACCAGTACGGTCCAGTGGCGATGATGGTGTTGTTGCTGATCGTCGCAGCCGTCACCGGAACGGTCATTCGATTGCTGGGCTAAATTGCCGCCCAATGCCTCGTTTGGAAAGGCAAATATCAAAACCTCGCTGGTGTGATGCTCGGCCATGAGTGAAGAGTCAGTGAATGTTGAGAGCAGGACTTCCTCCCAAGACAAACGCTGGACCATCATGGCGGCTTTGCTGGGAACCAACACAGCGCTGATGTTGTTTCAAGGCATTGAGCAGGCCAGAGAATACGTTCTCATCCGTGAAGTTGCCCTTGCCATCATCGCTGCAGCATTGCCTTTCCAAGCCATTTATTTCCTCATCTACACCTTCGTTCTTGAGCATGAACAACGTCTTCCACCCGAACGTTTGCGAAAACTCGAGTTGGCATCTGCCCTTTGCCAAGTGGTCTCCTATGGCTCTCTCATCGGTGTTGCAATGATGTGGTACAACATGTCGTCGTGGGTCGGCGTTTCGTTCATCGCTTCGTCCATACTTGCCATCTTCTTGATTCGAGACGTCATGGCCCCCGTCGATGTGGGCGAATCGCCTGCACCCGATGCTGCTTGAGCGGCCTCAGGGTGCTCTGTGGCAAGGTTGAAGAATCGAGTCGCCCGCCTTAGAACATGGCCTTCTGTCCACTCGATTACCGCTACGGTTGCCAAGATTTCAAGCACATCTGGTCCGAACTTGGACGCCATGAACGTCAACTTGAGGTTGAGCGCGCCTTGATTTGGGCGCACTGGCAACTGGGCCGTGTTTCGGAAGAGGATTACAATGCGGTCGCAGCCATCGCAAATTCAGATGATGTCACCAAAGAACGCGTGAGCGAGATCGAAGCCGAAACAAGGCACGACATCATGGCGTTGACCAAAGCCATGGCCGAAGCGGCTGGAGAGGCCGGTTGGTGCATCCATCTCGGTGCGACGTCCAACGACATCGTTGACACAGCGGTCGGTCTTCAACTGAGAGACAGCATTGTTCTGCTTCGAGAAAAACTCTGTCATTTGATTTTGGTTTGTGCAGATGTCGCAGAACGGGAACGAGACACCGTGATGTTGGGTCGAACCCACGGTCAAGCAGCCGTCCCCATCACCTTCGGTTTGAAAGCGGCCGTTTGGCTGGATGAGCTTCGTCGTCAATTGATTCGGTTGGATGAGGCATCACCTCGAATCGCTGTTGGAAAATTCCTCGGTGCCGTTGGTACCGGAGCAGCCCAAGGCGAACATGCGAGGGAACTTCAGCGTCTGATTTTGACCCACCTGGGCTTGGGTGTTCCACTTGCTACAACGCAGGTTGTCGGCCGAGACCGCTACGTTGAGTACATTTCTTGGTTGGCCAACGTCGCCACCACCTGTGAAAAGGTCCTGCAGGAGATTCGCAACTTGCAGCGCTCTGAACTGGCTGAGGCCGGGGAAGGTTTTGACGTGAAAAAGCAAGTAGGCTCTTCAACCATGGCTCACAAAAAGAATCCCATCAAATCAGAAAATGCCTCGGGTCTAGCTCGTATCGTACGTTCATTCATCATCCCAACCTACGAAAACGCCTTGCTTTGGCATGAACGTGATTTGGCGAACTCCAGCAGTGAGCGGTTCACGCTTTCACATGCTTCTGCGCTGCTTGAGGACGTGATGGCCAAAACAGCCGATGTTCTCACCAACATGTGGGTTGACCGTGACCGCTGTCTTGCCAACATTCATGCACAGAAGGGCTTGGTCATGGCCGAGAAAGTCATGATCGAGTTGGTCGACCATGGTGTGGCTCGTGATGAAGCCCACGAAGTGATGAGGGAGGCCTCGTTTGAAGCCGTTGCCAACGGGGAAGAACTGATCGATGTATGCAGCCGAACGCCGACCATCTCAGCCGCCTTCTCGGCCGAAGAGTTGGAATCGATGTTTGACCCGCTCAATCACGTCGGTGTATCCGGTGAAATCGTCGATGAATGTGTTGCTCTTGCACGAGCCGCCGTTCAATGAAACGACACGTGGCCACGAACACCGTCCCACATCACCTCACCAGCGACCTCAAGCCGACCATTCATATGGGGTCCTGCGACCACCAACGTCTCGTATTCTCCTCCTTCTCCCTCAACGTGAAAGCGGTAGCGACGAGCGAGTTCTTGCAACCGTTCAAAAGAAGAAGGTGTGAGAACATGGCCGAGCCATTCTTTGTCCAACCCTTCTGCTGAAACACCGGTGATCATGATTTCAAATCCATGCTCAATCATTTGCTGAACATGGTCGTGACCGGATTGGTGCCACAACGGCGTCCAACTCTTTACGCCGAGGCGTTCCGCCATACGTTCCAAGCGTGACTTTTGGTAGTCTGAACGAAGTGCGCCAGACACAAAACCATCGATATCAAGGGAAGAGAGGGCGGTCTCCAATGCCTCAATGTCATCGGGCGTATCGCCCGAAGTCTGCACGTTAATCCAAGGGAGTTCAGCGAGTTTTGCCTGCCGTTCCACCAAATGGGTGCTTGGAATTTGGAACATCGGAGAATCATCGCCAGTGATGGAAACCGTGACCAATCCCTTGACCTCCCATCCTCTGCAGGCGGCCCACCACCATGCTGCGGCTGAGTCCTTGCCGCCAGATGAAAGGACAACAACCCGCACGACCCTTCCAAGCGTCCCACCTTGATGAGTTTGTTCGCCTCGTAGGGTTCATACAGGTCGGCCGAGAGGGGTTGATAGAATCGGCGAAGCACTCATCCAAGATGACCCTCATCCTCATAAAGTGTCAACCGAGCCATACGAACGAGGTCAGACAATGCAACCAAGTGGAAGAGGATACGATCACGGCATCACAACATTCAGCCCAGACGGACGACTGTTCCAAGTGGAATACGCCCGCGAATCCGTTAAGCGCGGTACCACGACGGCTGCTCTCAAATTCAAGGACGGCGTCGTCCTCGTTTGTGACAAGCGCATCATCAGCCGCCTCATCATCCCCGAATCCATTGAAAAGATGTTCAAGATTGATGGCCATGTTGGTATCGCCACTTCTGGACTGGTCGCCGATGCACGCCAGCTGGTAGCACGTGCTCGAGTTGAGGCTCAAATCAACCGAATCACGTACGGTGCCACCGTCCCAGTGGATGTCCTGGTCAAGAAAATCTGTGATTTCAAGCAGTCGTTCACCCAGTATGGAGGTTCCCGTCCGTTTGGTACGGCTCTGCTCATCGGCGGCGTTGACGATAACGGCATCCATCTGTACGAAACAGACCCCTCCGGTGCCTACCAATCCTACCACGCAGGCGCTATCGGTAGCGGGCGCAACACGGTCATCGAGTTCTTCGAAGATAATTGGAAAGAGAACATGACGCTGAATGCGGCCATGAAACTCGGTTTGGAAGCACTACGCTCGGCCAACGATGCTGAACTAAACCGTGAAGCAGTTGAAGTCACCGTGGTTGATTCTAACGGTTACCGTGTCCTTGACCGCGGTGAAGTCAACAAGCAAATTGACCGCCTGAAACCCCTCGATGACTGAGGGTTAGGTTGAAGGCTCGCCTTCTTCATGGGGCAACTGAGTGATGACATGGTCAGTCTTGATGATGCCGTTTTAGCCCGAATGGAAAAGGGTGGTAAGCGATACGAGGTCCTCGTCGACCCGTCAATGGTCGATGCCTTCAAGGAAAATCCTGATGGCATTGACATCAATGATTTTCTTGCGATGGACGAAGTCTTTCACGATGCTCGAGGTGGAGAACGACCGACAGCAGAAGCCATCGAGAAGACCTTTGAAACACAAGATATTGTGATCATCACCAGCACCATTTTGGAAAAGGGCTCCATCCAGTTGACGACGGCTCAACGAAAACAAATGGTTGAGAACATGCGGCAACAAATCATCCATCACATCCACTCCCAGGCCGTCGACCCGAAAACCAAATCTCCACATCCGAAGACACGTATTGAGTTGGCTTTGGAAGAATCACGGTATTCGGTTGACCCGTTCAAGCGTCTTGAAGAGCAGGTCAAAGACGCCATTTCCAAACTCAAACCACTCATACCACTGTCGTTTGAATCGGTTCGTTTGGCTTTCAAAGTACCCGGTTCGGCTTACGGTTCCGTGTCTCAATTCCTACGCTCATATCAACAAAAAGAGGGCTGGCTTGAGGACGGTTCTTGGGCTTGTGTCGTTGAATGTCCAGCTGGTATGAAGGGTGAACTTATCGGACAAGTCATGCGCAGAAGTTCAGATGCGGAAGTCAAAGAACTCGGTTCTTGAACGCCGTGGCTTGAGGGTGCCCTTTATCATGGGTTGGCGAGTGGGCGCATCCGGAGAGAAAAGAATGTCCCAAGGTCAAGCCGGCGCCGAGCAGCGCCTAGTGACCCCGGGAATGGCCATTGGGCCATCCACCGGGAAGCGAGCAGGCAGCGGAATTATCGTTGCCGAAGAATCCTTCATTGCCACGCAACTTGGATGGTTGCGTGAGCGTAACAACACCGTTTCTGTTGACCCGATCAATGCGGCTTACATGCCCCGCTCTGGAGATTTGGTCGTCGGTATCGTGGCCGAGGTACGAAACAACCTCTGGTTCATGAACATCAACGGTTCCTTCCAAGGCTTGCTGCCGATGTCGCTGGCTCCATGGAAAGTAGAATTTGGAGCTGCTCGCCAGCACATGGATGTTGGTGATGTCGTTCTCGCACGTGTTCAGGAAGTCGACGAATGCCACAACGTGGTCTTGACCATGAAGGGCGTCGGTCTGCGCCGATTGAACCAAGGTGCGGTTGAATCCATTCCTGTTCAGCACGTTGACCGTGTGCGCGGTGAAAACAACGCCCTCCTTCAGCGAATGAGGGACGCGTGTGATTGCCGAATCATGGTCGGTGAAAACGGTCGAGCTTGGATTGAGGGCTCCTCTGAAGGTATCTCATGGGCTCGTTCAGCACTCCAACAATTGGTTCAAGAAGGGCACTCCAAGGGATTCGAAACGATTCTTAACGAAATGGAAAACAAAACGAAAGGTGATGCATGATGGGTGGATATGGAGATGTACAATTGCTTAACGACGACGGTAGCCGATTGGACGGCCGTAAGGTGGATGAAATGCGACCGGTTTCGATTGAAGCCGGTGTGTTGCCAGCTGCCGATGGCTCCGCCATGGTGACCCACGGACTCAACGTGGCTGTGGCCGCAGTTTACGGGCCAATGGAAGCCCACCCTCGGAAGATTCAGCGTCAAGACCGAGCCGTGATCGACGTTCGGTACAACATGGCACCGTTCTCGACCTCTGACCGGATTCGTCCTGGTTTCAATCGTCGTTCCCGAGAGATTTCCAAGGTTACGGCCGAAGCACTGGAATCCGTGGTTTTGGTTGAGCGCTATCCTCGCTCGAAGATTCGAGTCGAGATCGAAATCCTCGCCGCTGAAGCAGGTACTCGATGTGTAGGCATTACCGCTGCTGCGGTGGCCTTGGCTGATGCAGGCATTCCCATGCGAGACATGATTGTGGGCGTCGCCTCCGGTAAAATCGAAGACACGGTGGTTCTGGACCTCGACAAGGCAGAAGACAACTACGGTCAAGCCGACCTTCCCGTGGGCATCTTNCCCAACACCGGTGAAATCGCCTTCCTGCAAATGGACGGTGATTTGTCTCCTGATGAATACAACTTGGCCATGGAGTACAACTTCAAAGCCGCTAAAGAGATTCACGGCATCATGGTTGACGCCTTGAAGCGCAAATACGACGGAGGTGAGGCCTGATGGTTGAACTCGTCCCCGCTTTGTTGCGACAGGAACTCGCCCGTTTGGCCGAGGAAGACAACCGAATCGACGGCCGCGGTCGTTGGGATGCACGAGATGTTTCGTTGGAAACGGATTGCTTGTACAACGCCGAAGGCTCTGCCAAGGTCGTCATTGGTGGTACGGTCGTTTACGCTGGAGTGAAGTTTGAACTTCGAACGCCATGGCCTGACCGTCCAACCCAAGGTTCCTTGATGTGCGGTGCCGAACTCCGTCCGGTCGCTGGCCGAAAATACGAACCCGGACCACCGTCCCCTCAGTCCATTGAGTTGGGCCGTGTGGTTGACCGTGGAATTCGTGAATCCGGTTGCATCGATATGGAGAGCCTCTGCATTGTTCCCGGCGAGAAGGTCTGGGGTGTCATGATCGACATCCACGTTCTTTCCGACCAAGGCAACATCTTCGACGCTTGTGGCCTTGCAGCCATCGCTGCTTTGCGCACCGCCNTCGTCCCCGCTGAACGCTTCGATGTTGGTGAAGACCACAAGCTTCTGGTGAATGGCACGCCGATTATGGCCTCATTCACACGTGTTGGTGGTCGTTTCGTTCTCGACGCCAATGAGGAAGAAGAACTTGGAGGCGATGAACGCATTCACATCACGTTGGGTGATGAAGGACATCTCCACTCCCTACAGAAGGGGCTAAAAGGGGTTTTCACTCCCGCTGAGTTTGCCGAGATCTTCGATGTGGCACAAAAGCGATGCGTGGAACTTCGAAAACTCGTGGCAGAAAAGGAGGGGAACTGATTGGCAAAGCGAACCCAGAAAGCGGGTGCAACAGCACGATTTGGAGCACGGTACGGTGTGTCCGTCCGTCGTAATGCAGGCTCGGCCATGGCCAAGCGCTCCCGCAAGTACACCTGCCCTGTCTGCCAATATCAGAAGGTCGAGCGCCAATCCGTCGGTATCTGGTCGTGCAAGAAGTGCGGCCACACCTTTGCCGGTGGTGCTTGGGAACCGTTCACCCGTGCTTCCGACGCCAACAATCGTATTCTCCGCCGATCTGTGGATGGTGCAACCACCGCCGATATGGCGTTCATCGCACAAGAAGCTGCCATGAACTACGAGCGTGAATTGGCGAACCGCCCCTCGCTCGAAGAAGAAGAGTAAGCAAGCTTTGGTGGACCTCATGTGGCATCTGTCACTGNCCGTTCAATCACGAAGCATCAAGGATACGCAGGCCCTTGCAGCATGCTTGGCAACCGACTGTTCCACCGAGTGGCTCGATGAGCAACGGTTCTCCATTGAACTCGACGAGTCTTCATGCAAAGACCTCCGGGCCATGTGGAACACACGCCTTCGTGGGCTGATTGCGACCGATTCTGTTCTACAGGTCTTCGGAAAGCATTCTTGAACCTCGGCCTGCTGCTTTGTACTGGTGAGTCCATGGAACAACTTGACCAACTACAACTCGTTGTGGCAGAAGTCCAAGCAGCACGTCAGCAAGTGAGCAGTGTTAGAGCCCAAGTTCAGGAACTTGAAGGCACCATTGCTGCNGTTGAATCCCAACCTGATGGATTNACCTTGCATCGNCAAATGGGCGGTGTACTCATTGAAGTGGCTGACAAGGAAGGACTCGTGAGCGAGTTGCGTGAAACACTCGATTCCCTCCGAGTTCATCTTGAGCGTTTTTCAGAGCGTGAGAAACAACTGATACAGACCTATGACGAACTTAAGCAGTCCCTCCAGGGTGCGCAAGAATGAACACTCCTCAGGCGTCTTTCTCCGAAGAATTGCTTCGGCTCCACGAGTGGTTAACACAGGCCACCACCAACGGGCCGGTGGCCGTCATCACGGGNAAAAACGGAGACATGGATACGATCGGCTCGGCTGTTGCACTTGCAGCCAGTCATCCAAACATGTTGGCTGCNGGCCTTCATGTGGGTCGCATTGCACAGCGNTTGATTGAACGCCACAAGGCACCGTACCGTATNTTGAAANCAACAAAAACNGGATGGCCGAAAAATTTAGCCGGTCTCGTNGTGGTGGACGCAGCGGCTCCCGACCAAACCGGTTTGAGTTTGCCCGACGTTCCACTTTGTGTCATCGATCACCACGCAACGGACGGTTGGTCCCTTGGCTCCGACGACCTTCGCTTGAAGTGGGATGTTCGTTCCACGACGGAAGTTGTTGGACGCTATCTTCAGGCTCATG
Source organism: Verrucomicrobiales bacterium (assembly GCA_002689105.1). GTDB lineage: Archaea > Thermoplasmatota > Poseidoniia > Poseidoniales > Poseidoniaceae > Poseidonia. The sequence continues at coordinate 17,550 of NZEQ01000006.1, forward strand.
CGCCCCAAGCCCTCACGCCACAAGTGTGTGAATTTCTGCTTGCGGGTTTGGTCACCGATACTGGTCGGTTTCGCCACGCTGATGCGTCATCGTTTTCCACGGCCTCCATGCTGATTGAACGAGGCGGGCTTGACTATCAACACTTCATACAAGACATGGAAGACACGACGCTGTCGCCCAGTGACCGAGGAGCGGTTCTTCGTGGTCTTCAGCGTGCTGATACCACACAAGCAGGTCCTTGGACGGTGTTGAGGACAACCGCAGGGACGCTTGAAGGCAAAGTCGCCTCATTGTTGAACGGTTTGGGCGCAGATGCTGTGGTGGTGACCAGACATCGGAACGGTAGCACCCGCCTTACGGTGCGAGCGCCCCGTACGAGTGTCATCGCCGGCCTTCACATGGGTGAAATCATGAACGCTATGACNGCCTCCATCGGTGGTGAGGGTGGTGGCCATGACGGNGCAGCTGGATGGACGGGCAATGTCGACCCCATTGAAGCAGAAACCGCCTTTATCGATGCCGTCGCCCGAGCACCACGNCGAGAGGTGATTTGATGACGACCATTGAAACTCCACAGGGCCCTGGTGTGTTCATTTCCCGTTGGCGAACAGAAGGGCCAGTGGCCAGCGATGTTCTTGAACAATGGAAAGATGAACTTCAGTGGCCTTCGTGGCTCTCGTTGGCAGAAGCGGCTCTGTTCATGGATGCACCTGAACTGCTTGAAACCATGTCGTGTCATCTCTCAAAGGGCGAACATGCCGTGCTTGGTTTGGTTCGTCGCCGATGGTTAGGAGACACCCACTTGGACGAAGCCATCGAAGCGGCTCTTGACATTGTACGTTCACCCGAAACTCGGGACCTGGCCCTCGAAGGACGCCTTCGAATGGAAAGAGGGCTTGCTCGCTTTGAAGCGGGTGATACGGAAGGTGCGGAAGAGGATTTGACATGGGCAGAAACCCGACTAAAATCCGTGGCCAAAGCCAGCCGAGACCACGACCTTTCACTTCTCAATAAGGCGGCGTATCACATGGCCCAAGGCGAGGCTCTCATGGCCTTGCAAGTCTACGGCGATATTTCGAGAAAAGCCGGCCACGCTCATGAAACGATTGCGATTTCAAGATTGGGGGCCAGTCGAATTCGACAAGCCCTTGGCCACCTCTTTGATGCTGGAAGGCATGCATGGAATGCCCACAAGCACGCGATGCTTGCCTCACAGACACAAATGGCGATCGAAGCCGGTTCGCTATTTCTGGACTTGTCCATCGGCCATCAATCGGACACCGCAGAACCAATGCATGTCCAAGTTGAGAATGCACGACCGTTGGATCTTGAAGATGAACCCCCGGTGTTGATGGTTCACCCCGATGACATCAACGGCGTCTTTGAATGGTGTTGCGAACATCTTCAACCGGGTTGGGGTGGGTCTGAACGCCCGGATGTAAGGGCCATGTTGACCTTGGCTCATCGTCTTGACCGAATGGAGCGATTTTCTTCGTTGATGGGCCAGCCAGAAACGGTCGAGGACCCGATGCTNGCGGCGGTGGCTCAGGCGTGCGCTTCAACACCGGATGAAACCGACGCTTGGGGGCAACGCTTGTCAGAATTAACCATGCCTTGAATCACGATGAAAAATATCGAGCAAGGTCTTCAAATTCCTCAACGGTCCAAGCCTTTACCGGTGGTACTTCAGACCACCATTTCACCGAAGCCACCTTTTCATCGTCGACCCCCCAATCTCCGGTGGACGAAGATGAGACACGGACGTGAGCAACCCAACCCTTCGGATAGTAGTCCTTATTCCAACGCACAATGGTACACTCAAGACCGGTTTCTTCTCGAACTTCTCGCACCAATGCTTCATCGGGGCTTTCATCCGCTTCCAGGTGACCTCCGGGGATTTCCCATCCTCTCTCGGGATGTTCGACAAACAACACCTCGCCTCCTCCACCCATCGGGGTNAATTCNTCTCCCTTTCGAGTGACCCACGCCAATACGAATACCGGTGCATTGGTCATCGATTACACCATCTGTGATTGGATGTTTTCGAGCCAAGTGTCAGCCCATTCTTCACCGGATGCCAACAACCGTCGTGCAAGGAAGAATGCAGCTTGCAGGTCCCCTTGTTCAATGAGATGAGACAGTTTGGCTTCATCGGGATGAACTGGNTCNGCCTCAGTCGGTTCTTCCATGACGGGGGTGGATTCAGTTGGGGTGGAAATTCGGTCCGTCAGCGATTGCATNCCTTCAAGGAAGGCCTTNCGGTGGTTNATGGATGGNCCNGACCATGGCTGCTTCTCACTTCCATCCATGTTTCCTTTGAGGCGTTCCAAGAACCGNTCGCGTTCTTTGAGGTGTGGNCGTAGTTGCTGAACTTGGTCATAACACGACCACGCCTCNTCGATTTCNTTTCTTCGTTCGTGAAGTCGNCCCATTTCCAACCACAATTCGTGGTTGATGGGTCGGTGGGCGAGAAGATGTTTTGCGAGGTCGATGAAGACCTCTTCATGACCTGCTGTGCGTAATCGTTCAAGGCGACGTCCAAAGACGATGTTCGCACGTTGGTCTCTGAAGTCGAGGCGGCGACAGCGCTGAGCAAAATCTGTGATGCCCGATTCGCCTTCAATGTTGGAAATACGTTCCCACCAAGCATCCGGGTCGAGAGCATCACGGGAAAAAGCTGCTTCCAACAATTCTCTACCGACCTTGAGGTAATCGATGCCGCTCAGTTGCTCAAGGTTTTCAGGATCCCTGCCCAGGATAACGAACACGTCTTCCAAAACAGCGTGCAATCCTTCAGCATCCTCGTTCATGACTTTCAGTTCAGCGAGGTAGCGCCAGTTCCGCTCATCCGTGAAATCGTGCAAAATGGCTTGACGGGCATTTTGCTCTGCCCATGCCATGTTTTCTGCTGCCCGTGTCGGGTCGGCTTTGGCGAGTTTTGCGAACTTTTGGGCCGTTGACCTGTACCGGTTACCCAAGTTCCTCCTCGGATGTTGCAGGAGGTCCTGGCTTTCAGACATCTGTTCACCTCACTGCACGGACATGAAGCCTTCTCGGTTAACACCGAAATCAATGGTGGCATCGTATCCAATCTTGGACGTTCGACCATCCTCGTATCGGGATGGGTCGAGCGAACTACCCCGTTGGTCGCTGAGGATNATCGTGTCTTTGTCGGGTTGCCATCGTGTCATCATNGCCCACTCAACACGGACGGGGTCGGTGATGTCAATGTCNTCGTCGACCACCGTGACGATTTTCATGCTCTTNTGNCCGTCAAAGGCCGCNTGTATGGCCTTCATNCCATCATCNGGGTTCTTTTTGCGGATTTTGAGCACCGCTCCCANCCAACCACAACCNCCCTCAGTCATGTGAACATCGAGGCATTCAACCACGTTGTTGACGGCGGATTTGATGGTCGGTGCACGGGGTAAACCCATCAAGGTCTTGTGTTCTGCCTCTCCGGGGATCAAGGCGTGGAAAATTGGATTGTTTCGGTGAACAAGGCCATCGATTTCGATGACAGGCTCTTGACGTACATCATCAACGGTGCCGGTGATGTCAACATAAGGTCCTTCATCGTCATCTTCGAGGGTGATTTTTCCCCACCAAACATACTCTGCATCGGCGGGCACCTGGACACCGTTTGGGAGTTCTACCAACTGCAGTGGGCTGTCGTAGAGTTTCTCGTGAAGTGCGGCGGCGATGGTCAATTCGTCGATGTTTTCGTTGAAGGACATGGCAGCTGCCAACAACACCACGGGGTCAGGTGCATTGACCACGGCGACCTTCACTTCTCGCCCTTCTTCCCTGGCGTTCATGACCATGGTTCGAAGGTGGCGAGGCACAAGGCGGACGACCAAGTGGTTTTCATCTCGGAGAAATTGTCGATGAAACGACACGTTTCTGATACCGCTGTCCTGAGCGATGATGATGCTGGCGGACGAGTATCGGCCGCGGTCTTGAGGCCAGTGATGTGGAATTGGGATCTGACGGAGGTCGACTTTCGATGCTGTGTTCTCAAAGCAGGGAGCCTCTTCTTTGTCCACTAAAACGGGCGTGGAGGGTTGGCCCATTGCCCAGCCGAGCGTGTCGATGTAGGCTTCCGGTTCAATACCGATGGCTGCGCAAAGCCGGTCTCGTGTCAACATGTTCACGGCTGCACGGTGGCCGGGGCATTCGGGAATGTTCTCAAACACGGTCATGGCATGTCCCGANGCTCTTGAGTGGTGGAGCATCCCGTGAATAAGGCTCACTTCAGAGGTTTCCACCGTTGCTGCACCCAGATGGTCGCGGAAGGCCATGACCCTTCCACAGGGAGGCGTTGTTTGAATGTTGTTCATGTATGGCGAGGGGCTCGCGCAGTTGTTCCTAATCAAATGACGCCGCCTTAGATTGGGTGGTCCAAAGGGATTTGATTAAATAGGGGCGGCAAGTCGGCGAAATGCTTCAATGAGGTGACTATGATGGGCAGAGGACTCTTCGCAGGTGCTAAGATGGCAAAGGACCGACAAAAATTCCGTTGGTCGGACCGCCGGTACAAGAAGCGCATGCTCAAGTCGAGAGCCAAGCACGACCCGCTTGCTGGGTCCACNCAGGCCAAGGGTATCGTCGTTGAAAAGGTCGGTATCGAGGCGAAACAACCCAACTCAGGAATTCGCAAGGCCGTCAAGATTTCACTCATCAAGAACGGCAACAAATTGACCGCTTTCGCTCCCGGCGACGGCGCCATCAACTTCATTGACGAGCACGACGAAGTCATGGTCGAAGGTATCGGTGGACGCATGGGTCGTTCNTACGGAGANATTCCNGGTGTTCGNTACAAGGTCATTCAAGTNAACGGCGTNTCNNTNGATGAAATGGTCCGAGGCCGAAAGGAGAAGCCAGTCCGCTGAGGTGATGATGATGAGCGATGCAGATTCAGATTCAGATGTTGTTGAAGTCAAGCCCATTGCAGGCATTGGTACCAAAGTGTTCGGTAAGTGGGACGCTTCGGAAGTCACTTGTCGAGACCCCGGTCTCGCCCCTTACATCAACTTGACAACCGTTGGTGTTCCTCACACCGGTGGTCGCCACGCCAACGCATGGTTCGGTAAATCCAAACTCTCTGTGGTTGAACGCTACATCAACAAGCTCATGCGAACCGGCGCTTACACCGGTAAGAAAATGGGCGCTATGAAGGCCTTCGAAGGTGCGCTTGACCAAATCGCAGAACGCTCGGGGAACAACCCGCTCCAGGTGTTTGTTGACGCTATTTGCTCCGCTGCACCAATGGAAGAGATCACCCGAATCAAGTTCGGTGCTGTCTCACAACCAAAGGCGGTTGATTCCTCCCCTTCCCGTCGTCTTGACGTCGCTCTGGCCAACCTCGCCAAGGGCGCTCAACAAGGCACACACAAGTCAAAGCGCACGCTGAAAAACTGCATCATCAATGAACTGAACAAAGCCAGTGAAGGTGATGTCACTTCCTACGCCGTTGGCAAGAAGGAAGAATTGGAGCGCATTGCCGCATCTGCTCGCTGAACAAAGCGAGGAAACGGCGCCACTCTGTTGGCAGAAGTTTCATTGTCCTGTTTCTTGAGGCATTGGCATGGCCAAAACCATCTTTGTCAAGTTTGTCTCTGACCCAAGCATCGACCTCATGAAGTCCATCGTTGGTTTGGCCTGTGCTGCCCAAGCCGTTGAAGACGGTCATGATGTCCGTGTTTTTTTCGCCGCATCGGGCGTTCGATGCCTTGACCCAGCCTTCTTGGACGAATTGGAGAGCGAGATGGGACCATCATCGACCATGATTCATGGTTTCATGGACAAACTGCTCTCGGGTGCTGATCTGCACTGTTCCTTTGGTTCAGTAAAGGCCGTGCTTGGCCACGAAGAAGGGGATGGCGCTCTGTATGTTCCGGACGACAAGATCGCTTGGAGTGGACCCCCCGGAGTTATCGCACTCGCTACGTCATCAGACGTGCAACTCGTGTACTGATTCACCGGTCTCCTGCGAGGCACTTAAGAACCCCTTTTCAGTGGGCGAAGCAATCAGAACACGGTGGTAACCATGGGACGCAAAGAAGACAACATCAAAAAGGCCACAGAAGTCATGCACGTTCTTCCTCAAATCAGGAACTTGTGCATCGCTGCTCACATCGACCACGGGAAGACCACCCTCTCGGACAACCTCATTGCAGGCGCAGGTATGATGTCCAACGAACTTGCTGGTGCAGCCCGTGTGCTGGACTTTGACGAGCAAGAATCAGCTCGTGGTATCACCATCAACGCTGCATCCGCCTCGATGGTCCACGCTGTTGAAGGTACGGACTACCTCATCAACCTCATCGATACACCGGGGCACGTCGACTTCGGCGGCGACGTTACTCGTGCCATGCGTGCCGTTGACGGTTGTTTCATTCTGGCTTGTGCGGTTGAAGGGCCCATGCCACAGACCGAAACGGTCGTTCGTCAGGCCTTGAAAGAAAAGGTGAAGCCTGTTTTGTTCATCAACAAGGTGGACCGACTCATCAATGAACTCCAGGTCACCCCTGAAGACATGATGGCTCGCTTCACGGAGACCATCAAGAAGGTCAACAAACTCATCAAGCAATTTGCTCCAGAAGGTATGGACAAAGCTTGGCAAGTCTCTGTTCAAGACGGAACAGTTGCTTTTGGTTCAGCCTACCACAACTGGGGTATTACCGTCCCCTACATGGCCAAGTCCGGCATTTCCTTCAAGGAAATCTTCGAATACTGTAACAACGAAGACCAGAAGACGCTTGCTCAAAAGGCACCCGTTCACGAAGTTCTTCTTGACATGGCGGTCACCAAACTTCCCGGCCCCATTGAGGCCCAGAAGTACCGTATCCCGAACATTTGGACGGGCGATTTGGAATCTGAAATCGGTCAGGCCATGATGAACTGTGACCCCGAGGCTGAACTTGCCATGATGGTCACCAAGATTTGGATGGACCCGCATGCTGGTGAAGTGGCGGTTGGCCGTGTTTACTCCGGTGCAATCAACCAAGGTGAGTCCGTGTACGCTATCGGTGCTGCAAAGCCAGAACGTGTCCAACAGGTCGCTATGATGGTTGGTGGAGACCGAATCACCGTCCCCAAAGTCGTGGCAGGAAACATCGCCGCTGTAACCGGTATTCGCTCGGCTGCAGCTGGTGTAACCCTCTCCCGAGACAAGGAATTCACGCCCTTTGAAGCCATTCGACACTACTCTGACCCTGTGGTCACCGTCGCCGTCGAGCCCAAGAGCATGAAGGACTTGCCCAAGTTCATCGACGCTCTTCGCTCGCTCGCCAAGGCCGACGCTTCCTTGCAGGTCACGACCAACCAAGAGACCGGTGAAGCTCTTCTTGCAGGTATGGGCGAACTCCACCTTGAGATCACTGTTTATCGCATTGAAGAAGAACAGAACATCAAGGTCAAAGTCAGCCCGCCCATCGTCGTTTACCGAGAAGGTATCCAGGGTTCCAACCGTGGACACGCCTTTGAAGGCAAGTCTCCAAACCGACACAACCGTTTCTTCTTCGAGATTGAAGCCCTCCCCACCGAAGTCGTCGCTGCTCTGCGGTCTGGCGAACTCGGCGATGGTCCTGTTCGCAGCAGCGATGCCAAGGAAGTTGGAAGCAAGTTCGGCGAATACGGCATGGACAAGGATACGATGCGTAAGATCTACGCTATCAAGGGAACCAACGTCCTTGTCAACGACACCAAGGGTATTCAGAACCTTCACGAAACCCGTGAACTCATCATTGAAGCCTTCAATGAAGTCTGCGTAAAGGGTCCAGTTGCCGATGAACCCGTGCAAGGCATGTATGTCCGCTTGGTGGACGCAAAACTTCACGAAGACGCCATTCACCGTGGTCCTGCTCAAACCATCCCTGCTGTTCGAAACGGTATCAAAGGCGCCATGATGCGAGCCAAGACGGTCCTTCTCGAACCCATGCAAAAGGCGTTCATTTCCGTGCCAAACGATTGGCTCGGACAAGTCACACGTGAAGTCACCACCCGTCGTGGTATCATTGAAGACATGCCTTCAGAAGGTAGCGTCACCACTGTCGTTGGTGTCATCCCTATTGCAGAGACCTTTGGTTTCTCAAACGATATTCGTGCCGCTTCTCAAGGAAGGGCCGTTTGGAACACAGAGAACCTTGGATTCGAGATTCTACCGCCACAATTGTTTGACAAAGTGGTCGGTGAGATACGACAACGCAAGGGACTCAAGCCCGAACCAAACCCCGAATCGTATTACGCAGACTGAGGTCCACGCATGGCAGGCATTGTTCGTGGCCTGCATGTCAACCCGGAAGGCGGTGTGCCGAAGCATCCCGTTGATTCGTTAGAAGTTCTGACCAACGGTTGTACCGGTGACAAACAAAACGACACCCGCCATCACGGGGGGCCCTCCAAAGCTGTGTGCTTGATGGAGGTCCGGGTCATGGAACAACTCCAGGCATTGGGTCACCCTATCGAACCGGGAACTACGGGCGAGAATCTCTTGATCGACGGCCTTGAAGTTGGTTCGCTGGACGTGGGTGTCGAACTCTTGGTCGGTCAAGTACGAATGACCATCACCGGTGATGCGCCACCTTGCAAAACCATTCGAGCATCCTTTTCTGAGGGCGAGTTCAAGGCCTTGAGCCACAAACAACTACCAGGTCAAACCCGTTGGTACGCCAGTGTGCAAGAAACCGGAACGGTACGGCTTGGAGACGCTGTTGAAGTGTTCAATGCAGGCGAGCCAACTGGAAATCCGTGAGTTCTCGCAACGCCACCATGGCAGGGTTGACCTCGAGTCGGTCCAAGCAGGCATGGGCCTTTGCGTGGAATTCTTCGGCCATCGTTCGTGCATAATCCACGGAACCCAATTCCGAAAGGGCAGCCAAACCATCTTCCAATGCTTCGGGTGCAACATCCTCGCCCTTTCCAAGAACATGGAGGAGTCGCTCCTTTACTGGTCCATCGGGTTGGCGAAGGGCGTGAATGATCATCAGTGTGCGCTTACCTTGTGCAATATCGCTACCTGCCGGCTTGCCNAGCGTGNCNGAATCGGAAAGGACATCGATGACATCGTCCATGAGTTGGAAACAGAGGCCAAGCGCTTTACCCCAATCGGCCANGAGTTGAATGGTTTCATCNTCAGCNCCTGAGATACGTGCTCCAATTTCTGCACATATCCAAAACATGACGGCTGTTTTGCCCTCGATCATCTCAAGATAGTCTTCTTCAGAAACTTCCAATCGGTCTTCAAATTCAATGTCCAATTGTTGACCCTCGCTGACACGTCGCACCATCCATGCAATTCGGTTGACGAGCGGTGCTACGTCCTGTGGCTCAAGGTTTTCTGCCTGCACGAGTCGCTCAAAAGCGATCGCCAGCATCGCATCTCCTGCATTGATGGCCGTGGGCATCCCGTACTCCACGTGCACAGCATTCCGCCCTCTTCGGATTTCATCGTTGTCCATGATGTCATCGTGAACGAGTGTGAAATTGTGAACAGTTTCGATGGCGGCCCCAATGTCCAACAGTCCTGCGTGCGTATCTCCCACGGCTTTGGCCACCAACCAAGGTAAGGTTGCTCGCATTCGCTTGCCTCCACCTTCGATAAGGTGCATCATGGCGTCTCCTAGACGAACGTGCCGAGAGGCTCGCAAACTGACTTCAATCCGCTGTTCGATGAGGGGTTTCACTTCCATGATGGAGGTCAACAAGTCAGCGCCTTCGGCGTTTGGCAACATGTAACTCACGTCGCCCATATCGTGAATGAGTTCATCCCCGAGTTCAGCCAGCATTTTGGGGTCGTCATGATGTTCCCACCATGTTTCTTTCATGATGCGGGCCGCAATGCATCGGAACCAAGGAGCAATGGCTTGTTCTGCTTCACGTTCCTCGATCAGCATGGCTTCCAAGCCTTCCCGGTCAACCCACATGATGTTGGCCACTTCGTTGGGGTTTGGATTCACTTCCACATCAACACACATGACCAACACGTGGTCAATTTCACGCTCAATCCATTCGGCGTTCATCCTTGCTGCATACCTCATTTTCGTCATGAAGGTCATGTCATCGGTTGAGATGCTTGAGGGGTCAATGCCAAGTTCCTGCTCCAATTTCCTCACGGCTGCACGCTTGACGCCCATGGCGTCCTGTTCATCCATTTCCATTTCACTGTGGAGCGGGTGAGAGCAACAGGCGTTGGCCCAAACATTCGGGAAAGTTACTTTGTCAGCAGAGCGCTGTTGGAGCAGCATTTCTCCCTTTTTGTTGAAGAGAAGCACACTGAATGCACGATGAAAAGAACCAATGTTTTGGTGCGCCTCAAGTTTTGAGATTGGGCCGAGAACATCATCGTGCTCAGAAACATGGATGACGGCTTCAGCCATCAAGGTGGCTTGTTCGGGGTTCTCATCACCCAACGATGCAACTGCATCATCGTTCAATTCCACATGCGGGACATCGTTGATTCCGTATCCAGACATGGTTTCACCAGTTTTGTGGAGTCGCGGAGGCTACATGAAGAGTTCTCTGCATCATGACGAACGCAATATTGTACCACGAACATCATTTCCAAGACACGCATCTCTCACCCGCTGACCGATTTCTCCGCTCACAAGATGAACCTCAACGCCGTGTTGTGAGGTTTGAAATCCTCGTTGAACTTTGAGTCCGATGCCACCCGTGACGTCCATTTCGCTCATGTGTTCGCCCTGAAAGGTGTCGCTTTCAAGAAGCTCTGCAATGAGTTTACTTTCATCTCCATCTCCGTTTGGGGGTTCGGAGAGCACGCCCTCAACGCCACCCATGGCAAACACGAGTCGCTTGACGCCGCTCAGTTCGCTGGCGAGGCGGTGCACCAAATCATCTCCTGATAGGATGCCAAATCGCTTTGGTTCATCACAATCAACAACATCACCGTGCGTGACCACCACGATGCCTGGAGGTGCCGATTCAAAGAGCGCTAAATCCCCCTCAAAATCCGGACCTGTATTCCTGGCCCACTGATGGGGTGGAAGGGAAACAGCGGAAACGTCGCGTTTGGTCAAAGCGGCGAGAACATGTTCGTTCAACTCCAACATGTCATTACGTACATCGACGACGGCCTCTTCCTGAGAGCGGTCTGCAGGAAGATGAGTGGCCTCGATTTTCCCTTCGGCAAGTCGATAGGTCTTGGCCTTGAGGTGGCCAAAGGAACCTGCACCGTGAACCAGGACAATGTCCACGCCCTTGAGGAGGCAATCTTCCAATTGTTCGGCCAGTGCATCGAGGACATCGTGTCGAACGGTCTTCATTGCATCCTTTTGCGTGATGAGGCCGCCACCCCATTTCACGACCACGCGTTCACGCATGTTGCTCGCATGACGCAGCGTATCATGAGCATACCGCTGTCCTTGAAAGCATGTGAACGCCTTCGGTTGACCTTGGGGAATGATGGAACGGCGTTGATGCTTCTTCACCCAGTCATTGAACCATCAACAGGAATTTGTTGGCAAGGATTGATGAGGAACCGTTCAGGTGAGGGATTCATGGCCGAGGAACCGAGTGTTGATGCGTTCATGCGTCATTTGCAGGTGTGTGTTGAAGAAGCTCGCACCATCGCTGATGGAAAGGAGCGTGAACAGCGTCTTTGGCAACTTGAAAGTGCACTTCAAGAGGCCATCATTTACAAGAACAGAATCGAAGAACTTCAACGCCACGGCATCGACCCTGTTCGCTTGGTGGAATCTGAATCCGGCATCACACCTGCGCCCGCACCAAAAAAGGTCGAAGCGCTCATGACGGGAACAGACCATTGCCCTGTTTGCAAGGCCGTGTTTGAGCCTGATCTTGCCTTCTGCCCAGCCTGCGGTGCAGAAAAGTAAGCGCTCACTCTTCCTCTTCTTCGCGTTCCCACTGTTCAATGATCTCTACGATCATGGGGTCGTCTTCGTCAACTTTGTACAGGTACTCTCCTGGGACTTCATCCGTCAAGAACACGGTGGTTCCTGCACGGTAAATCGTGTGGCCGTCAGCGATAGCTCGTGAAGTATCGATTTCAAGGATGGTTGGACGGTGGATGCGGACATGACCTGCCTCCATTGCGTTTTGAATGGAACGAGAGAGGTGGACGTTTTTCCGGTCACCTGCAGTGAGTCCAAATTCGAGGAGGGTCTCAACTTCTTCACCTTCACAAGGGAAGTAAAGGACCTCGGGAATATCGTCCGTCGGGAGGTCAAGGTCCAATTCAATGGAATGGCCGTAGGTGGCACGAATCATGCCGTTCTCGACTTGGTATCGGCCTTTTTCATCGGCGTTGGCGATGGCCTCAAAGTGCCATCCGCGAAGCCAATGATAGTGGCGTCGTTGGTTGCCAATTGCTTCTGAGAGTTCACGTGTGTTCACCCAGCCATTGATGTCCATGTCGACGTTGAACTTCTCGGGGGCATGTCGAAGGACAAGGGCAAGCATTCGCCCCAAGGAGTTGGCTTCCCTATCGCTCATGATGAATTTCCCTTCGTCGTTGCACACAGGGCAGTTGGTGCCAGAAAAGTGTCCGTGGGTTCTGCATTGCCTTAGCATGATGTCAATGCGGGTGCGACCTGTTCAAGAACCCTACGGGCTCAAGAGGGTGAATCGTGGACTCTTCTTGGCGAGGGGAGCGCGGGTATGAAATGCTTCGTCCTCGTCCCCGGTGACATGGTAGATGTCGCCGTGGTCGGTGCTGGCCAAACAAAGTACGGGAATCACCCACTCGGTCTCAAGGGCATGTGGGCGGAAGCCGCTGCAAAGGCCTTTTCCAGCGTAGACGGTGATTTTGACCCTGCAGCAGTAGAAGAGGCCTTCATCGGCAGTTTGGCCTTTGGCGGTTCACAACTCGGCAACACAGCCGCCCTGCTGACGGAACATTCCGGCATGGATGGCGTGGCGGTTCGGAGGGTAGAAAACGCCTGTGCATCCTCTGGCTTTGCGTTTCGAGATGCTTGGATGGCCATCAAAAGCGGCCAAGCTGATGTCGTGGTCGCAGGCGGGATTGAGAAGATGAACGATTTGACCCCAGAGCGGAAGCGATACTGGTTGGGAGTTTCTGGAGANACGGAGTGGGAACGCCTTGCCGGACTCACGTTTCCCGGAACTTACGCTTTGATGGCTCGACGATATTTTCACGAATTTGATGCCACCCACGACGACCTTGTTCATGTCAGCGTGAAGAATCATCTTCATGGCTCAATGAACGCTGACGCCCACATCCGTAAAGAAGTGAGTTTTGAAAAAGCGGCCGGCGGTTTCATGGTCGCTGACCCGCTAACGCTGTACGATTGCTGCCCTACCTCCGATGGCGCTTCTTGTGTCGTATTGGCTGCTGACCATCTCGCTCACAAGTTCACCGATACGCCCGTTTGGGTCAAAGGCGCAGGTGCGGCCTCGGACAATCTNGCACTCCATGACAGGCCGAGCATCACCCAACTCAAAGCCACGCAGGTGGCTTCGGCCAAAGCCTACGGCATGGCAGGCCTCGATGCACGGCAAATAGACCTCGCAGAGGTTCATGATTGCTTCACCATCGCAGAAGTCTTGGCGACTGAAGACCTGGGTTTTGCACAGCGAGGAGAAGGCGGCCGCTTCGCACGAGAAGGTGAGGGTCGGTTGAACGAGGGCACAACCACGGTAAANTCCAGTGGTGGATTGAAGTCGAAAGGACATCCGCTTGGTGCCACGGGTACCGGGCAGGTCGTTGAAGTGTTCAAACAACTCCGCGGCCAGGTTGAGAATGATCGACAAGTACGAGATGCTGAAACCGCATTAACACACAATGTCGGCGGTTCGGGAGCGACCTGTTCGGTGCATGTCTTTGGGAGGGAGCGCTGATGTCCACCGAGGTTTGGATGGGCTATTTGCTCCACCACGAACCCGACTACACCGTGGTCCAATCACCGTTCACTCATCGAGGCCTACGGGTTTTTGGCGCTGATAGTGATGCAACCACCCTGGCTGTCGCTGGTTTGCTTCACCGACTGAACCATGATGAAATCCCCTTCGTCTCAGTTCCTGATGGGGTCGATGCACTGAGTTTATCCTCTGCTACTGGGATTCCTATTTTCGAAGTCAATGATGGCGATGAATCACCTTGGGAGGTCTTGATGAGCGACGAAGCCATGGTGGTCATTTCAAAGACACATGCGAGTGTTGAAATCCCCATGATGGACGTTGAAGTTGAAGTTGACCCCGAATTCCATGCGGCCATTGAAGCCGCTTGGGCTCAAGAGTTGTCCGAAACACATGTCAGCCAGGGTGCCTATGTCTCGCGTTCTCAATACGAAGAAGCCGCTTCCTCGCGGCTTCAACTCCACGGCCAATCCTCGGGCCACCATGTTGTGTGGCCCCCTCGATTTTCCCATGTCGTCGGCGGGGAGGATGCAGCTGGCATGCACCTTCGACGGCGTGGTAAAGTGATGACATGGACCACTTTGTCGGCCGCAGGTGCACCTTCTGAATTTTCGCTGCGCGCTCCCGTTCTGGGGGGACTCAGCACCGTTCTTCTCCAATTGGAAGANGGACCCAACGGTGTGTTCCTCATGGTCGATGACGAAGACGCCGTGTTGGCCATGGATGCTCAAATGGAACTGGTGTTTCGCCGATTGTATGCCCAAGAGGGCTTTGTTCGGTACGGGCTGAAAGCACGGGCCATTCATGACTAACAAAGCATTCATAGAAAGCAAAGTCCACCATCCATGCATGGCAGGTTTTGGCGGTATGAGAAAGGGGCGAGAGGAAGCCCAATCCAACCTTGGCTTCACAGAGGGTGGGGATTGCCCTCGTTGTGGAGGAAACGCCGAAGATTCGACCATGAAGGGCTACCTTCAATGCAGCGCCTGCGGTCATGAGTGGGCTGACCCTAATTACAAGGAAGAGCGGAAGCGACCGAAACCCCCAACCCATCGCCGAGATGCAGAGCGAATTCAACAATTCAAGCAAGAAATGGCCTCTGGCGAACTTGCCAACGTGCTGGGCATCGATAAGAATCTCACCGGGGAACAGGAGCAATCCCTCAAGCGACTGGAAGACAAGTGGATGAGCGGTATGCANGGCCACTACAACGCCGCTGCTGAAGAGCGGAAACCTTTGATGATCAGTTTTGACGATGATGACAACATTCTCTCCACCGAGGTGGCCGCCATCACCATCGTCTCAAACGGATTTGACGGAGGGGAAGAGATTCGCCTCGAATACCCCGGCCGCGGAACTGAGTTCTATGCCTACAATGAGCGCAGTCCTACGGGCTGGAAGCGAGGGCCAAATGCAGAATCGACNGCCCGTTCCATTGCCAACGTTATCAACCGCTCATCGAAACTGGTCTTTGCCAACTTACAGGGCCCACGCATCTCGTTTGATTTGCGTGATGACAGCCTCAACGCCGCCTCATTCGTTATTTTCGTAGACGACCCCGGAGGTACGGACATTGTCGCAGAAAAAGGTGGTGTTGTGTTGGACCACCGAGACTTTTCCACCATTCAGGACTATCGCAATGTTGTCGAAATGGTCCTGGAAGACGGCATCATTTCACCCAGCGAAGATCAACTTCTTTGGGCCATGCGTGAACAGCTCAACATCGATGAAGCATACCATGTACAAATGGTCGTTGATATTTGTGGAGAGAACACGCTCAAGGAATGCACCAATTGCGGTGGCATGGCGGAATTGTACCCTGAACATGCTGCATGGTATTGCCACCCTTGCGAAGAGTGGTGCTGACTGCCATTCCTTCTCAAGCCATTGTTCTATAGGTGGAATTTCCCCTTCTGTCGCAAAGGGAGTCTATCATGAATGTGGGGACTCTTCATAAAGTGAAGCGGTATCCGAAAGATGGTTACGCCTATGGCAAAAGACGTGTTGTATATTGGAATCGACTTGGGAACCTTCCGTTCAGTGATGGTCTCCTCAGACAGCCACGAAGTGGAAGAATTGACGGTTATTGGTACACCCAAAGACCCCATTGCACGAAACTTCCTCAAGCGTGATGTTCTCTTCGGCCATGAGGCATTGAAGAACCGCCTCGCCCTGAACTTGTTCCGTCCTCTTGAACTCGGTGTCATCAAGGACACGCCTGAAGACCGCGAATTCATTGCGCACTTCATCACGCACCTCATCGGACTTTCTGACCCCGAAGAATACGACCGTGTGGTCGCCGTTATTGGCGCNCCTGCCGAAGCAAGCCACGTTGACAAGACGGCTATCTTTGACGCCGCCGCTGGCTCCGTTAACTCCGCCATGATCATCTCTGAACCGTTCGCTGTTGCGTACGCCCTCGACATGATCACGCACACCCTCGTCATCGACATCGGTGCAGGTACCACGGACCTTTGCCGTGTTTACGGAACCATCCCGGGTCCAGGCGACCAAATGCACACTGGACACGCTGGTGACTATGTTGACAACCAACTCATCAAGGAAATCCAGTCCAAGTACAACGGTGCTCAAATCACCAAGGACATGGCCCGACGCTGGAAGGAAGAATACTCATTCGTTTCAACATCAGCTCCAGACGAACCTGTTCTCGTTGACTTCTCCATTGAAGGCAAGGCCATGACCCTCGACATCACCGACTGCATGCAGCGTGCTTGCGANTCNATNGTTGACCCCATCGTTGAGAACGTCAAGAANCTCATCGCNGGTTCNAANCCNGAATANCACGACGAGTTCCGCAAGAACATGGTCCTTGCCGGTGGCGGTTCCTCCATCAAGGGACTTGGAGCACTTATCGAGCGCCGTCTCTCCGACATGGGCGACGTGAACGTCCACGTTGTTGATGACCCTGTTCGCTTGGGCGCCATGGGCGGTCTTCGTCTCGCTATGGAAGTTCCAGAAGAGATGTGGAAGAACCTCACGCTTGCCTCCCGCTGAAGCAGGAAACAAAGCAAACATCCCGATACGGTTGAGCGAAAGCCATTTTCGAGATAGGCCGTATGTCCATCCTAAACCGGGCTTGTTCTTCCATCAATCGACCCTTGATGCATCAGGGGAGAATTCGATTCGTTCCCAGGTGACGGTCACTTCCTCGCCCTCATCGCTCCCGGTCAGTGGAATACTGGAGGTCGGGCCGTCCGTGGTGTCGACGGACACCTGGCACACGAGATTTCCGACGCCGTAGTCCTGAATCTCCCATTTGTCCAGCACGTCGTCTTCTTTGACGCCTCGCTCGTTCACCGGTTGCCCTGGGTACTCCGGATAGACCAAGAGAGTCAACACAATATCGCTGCAATCATCCGAATTACCTGAAATCTGCGTGCTATCATTCGTCCATTGTGCTGGCATTTCTGATGGCTTGATGCTGGCTGTGACACTGTCACAAGGGTTGCCAGCGCCACCCGAACTCTCCGCATAGCTCACCGTGATTCGGAAGGCTGCAACCATTCGCTCCTCGAGTGTTGATCGTTCGGAGGTGTAGGCGTAATCATACGTCTCTTCATCACCGATGAGCGTGGTCTCGGATGAAGACATCACCGATTCCGTGAACGAAATTTCCCACGTATGGACGAAGGATTCCTCATCAACCAAATCAACACCGTACGACCAAAAGAACGAAGCGTGAAGCAACAGAAAGACGGCAAAGGCGGCGGTGAGACCGGAAAAGATCTTGCCGCCTCTACTGGCTACCATTTCCTTGACTATGTCCATGGCTTCTGACAAGCGATCACCCCATCCTCACAAAGCCGATCAGAATCGAACTGAAGAAAATCAACACAAGACAGCCGACCATCGTTCGTTGGAAGCGTTGTATCGCCATGTCATTTTGGAAGGGCTCTTTCGTCCTTAATTCTGCAAACGGATCGGTGACTTCGATTTCTTCCTTGACCAGCCAATCGAAAATCCTCTCTTCCCAGCCAATGGCAAAGGCGAGTGCGATGCCGAGAATGATGGCGGAAAAGACCTGAGGAATCGGCATGATCTCCTGAAGCATTTCCATGATTCCGGTCGCTGCCGTCACAACCACGAGCATGATGGTGATCCTCGAAAGGTTGGATTGTTCTGCTGTGCCTGTATCGACCAGATTGAATCTGAACAGCAATATCATGAACAATAATGGTCGACCGATGTAGAAGTGGAAGAGGCTGGTAAATGACTGCCAGTTTTGGATAAACAGGTTTTCCTGCATGTCAACGCTTTGCAGGTTGACCAAATCGTCCGAGGCGAGTGTGATGACCGCATGGCTAAGTGCCCCGACGACAAAGTACGTTCCCACGATGTAGGAAACAAGACGCGGTTCATTTTTCCAACTTCTGTAGGATTCTCCCACAACGAGGATGGCAAAGCCAAAGAGTGAAAACGCCATGCTGATTTGAGGTGCGTAGAACATGAGGTTCATTTCCGTACCCGACAGACCAGAGGAGAGGAAATAATCGGAAATGAGCAGGATCCCCAACCAGTAAAAGAAATACGAACCCAAAATGGCGATCATCAACAAGGCACAAATGTCCGCGATGTTTTTCCAATGCGGCTCTTCCTTGTTTTCCTTAAAGACGCTGTAGAGGTAGATTAAGCCCCATATCGTAGCAGCAGGTGGGTCGTTGACCAGTCCTTCCATCAACGGTAGATCGGGGAGGAACGCAAAGGTGATGGCAGAAATCAACAGGGATGCAAAGATGACGATTCCAAAGATGCTGACGGTCCGCTCTTTGTAAACAAAATTGATTGGAAACACAAGGGCCAAGAAGGCTGAAAGGAAGATGAAGAAGAAATTAAGCAAGATGTTCATGCCACCCAACACTTCCGTGACATAACCCGTTGAGCCCGACAACAACGCTCCACTGGAGTGGACTGAACTCCATGAGCCATCCATGACTTCCTGTCCAACGCCCCCTGTTGGGACATTGCCAAAACTTCCGGGTACATACAAAAGGCGAATCAAGGCTTGTATGCCTTTAGAAATAAGGATCCAAGAAACCATCAGCGTTGCCAATTGAACGGTCCATGACGTGTCCTTTTTCCTGAGGTAAATTCCACTGATTCCCAAAATGACGAGAAGGAGACCTCCAATTGCGTAGAGACCAGAAACATCCAATGTGGTTGACAATTTGTGTCCTTCCTTGTTGATTACTCCGCTGTTTTTTGAACACGCTTCGGTTCGAGTCTGTTCTTGGTTGTTGACGCGGTTCAAGCGTTACCGGCTTTCTCAACTTCAGCCCAATCGCGCATGAAGCCTTCGAGTCCACGGTCCGTCAAGGGGTGGCTCATGAGTTGGCGGAAGGTCTTGGCGGGCATGGTGGCCGTGTGTGCGCCCAGTTGGATGCACTGGAGCACGTGGGTCGGGTGGCGAACAGAGGCAGCCAGGACCTTGGTGTCAAGGTTGTAGTTGGCCCAAGTGTTCATGATTTCAGCGATGAGTTCCATGCCGTCGTGGCCGGTGTCGTCGATGCGTCCGATGAAGGGCGACACATAGGTGGCTCCGGCCTTGGCGGCCATGAGGGCCTGTGATGCAGAGAAGATGAGCGTCACGTTGGTGTCAATGCCGTCNTCGGTCANAATTTTNGTNGCNGCAAGNCCNTCNGGNGTGCATGGAATCTTGATGATCACGTTGGGGGGGAGTTCTGCCTTGAGTGCACGACCCTGTTCGACCATACCGGCNGTGTCCATGGCGGTGACTTCAGCGGAAATCGGTCCCGAGCAAATGCCGGCGATTTCACGTACAACTTCTTTGAAATCCCTTCCTGATTTTTTGATAAGGGACGGGTTGGTGGTCACGCCGTCAAGGATGCCCCAGGCGGCGATTTCTTTGATTTCGTCAACGTCAGCGGTGTCAAGGAAGAATTCCATGAGCCCTGTTCATCCAAGAGGTTCTATGAACTCTCCCCNGTGGGTTTTGGGGGTTTTTCAGACTTTACGTGCGATGGCTCGCTTGGCTGCTTCTGCGATGTAGGGCGTCGAGATTTGCATGACCTCCAACATTTCATCGGCCTGACCCGACTCTCCGAAGCGGTCTTGCACGCCAACTCGCTCCAACGGTGCGAAGGTGTTGCTCGTCAGATGCTCGGCAACGGCTCCACCCAACCCTCCGATGACACTGTGGTCCTCAGCGGTTACAATGGCTCCACACGAGGCGACCAGACGGTCAATGAGGGCGCCGTCCAACGGCTTGAGAGTGTGCATATCGACCACCGTGGCGTTGATGCCCTCGGCTGCCAAAGATTCGGCAGCATCGAGGGATTGAGAGACCATGACGCCGCAAGCAACGATGGCCACGTCCGTGCCTTCTTTGAGAACGACGCCTTTACCGATTTGAATTTCATTTTCTCGTCCCTCGTACAAGACCGGGGTCTTGTTCCGTGCGGTTCGAGTGTATGATGGTGAGCCGGTTTCAGCGAGTTGCATGGTGAGGAGCTTCGTGGATACGATGTCGCTCGGATGCATGACAATGACATTGGGTAGGGTTCGGTAAATGGCCAAATCCTCAATGGATTGTGCTGAAGATCCATCGGTTCCGGTGTGTGTTCCACCATGGCTTCCACAAACATGGACCGCAAGGTTGGGGCGGGCAACGCCGTTTCGCATCTGTTCAAAGGCGCGTTCGGTGAAGATGGCAAAGGTGCTGGCAAACGGAATGTAGCCCGACGCCGCAAGACCCGCGCCCACGAGCAGCATGTTTTGTTCACCAATGCCGCAGGAAACGGTTCGTTCCGGATGTGCTTTCCTGAAGTGAAGGGATTTTGTTGATTTTCCAAGGTCTGCTTCGAGAACGACAACCTTGGGGTTGGAGGCCAGTTCGAGGAGTGCCTCACCGTAGCCGTCTCGGGTTGCGGCCATCTTGGTCATGCGACCACCTCGCCAAGTTCAGCCATGGCCTGTGCGTATTGTTCATCGTTCGGTGCGGCGCCGTGAAACGCCGGATTGTCGGCCATGAAAGAGACACCGTGTCCTTTCACAGTATGCGCAATCAAGATTGAAGGGCCATCGTTTGAAGATTTGAGGAAGTCCATACCCTCAACGATTTCATCCATGTTGTGGCCGTCAATTTCCTTGACGTTCCATCCAAAGGCCTTCCACTTTGCTGGAATGTCAAACATGCGCATTTGGGCTTCACAAAAATCGTCGTTCTGAATTCGATTTCGGTCGAGAATGACATTGAGGTTGCCAAGTTCGTGATGCGTGGCAGCCATGGCGGCTTCCCAAACGCTTCCTTCTTGGATCTCACCATCACCCAACATGACGTAGACCTGGCGCTCACTTCCTTCCAAGCGTCCAGCAATGGCTGACCCCATACCAAACGAAAGTCCCATTCCGAGGGAACCTGCCGAGAAATCCACGCCTGGGCACCACTTCATGTCAACATGACCTTGGCAAATGCCCCCAAGAACACGGTAGGATGCAAGGTCATCAACGGTGATGAAACCCATCTCTGCGAGGATAGCGTACATGCCGGGTGATGCATGGCCTTTGGAGAGAATGAAACGATCCCTGTCTTCCCACTTGGGTTCGCTGGGTCGCACGCGAAGGGTTGTCTTGTAGAGCGCAGCAAGCAGGTCAATTTCCGACAGCGAACCACCGGGGTGGCCTGCCTGTGCACGATGAACCATGTTAACGATGTGGACCCGGCATTTACGTGCAAGTTCTCTGAGTTCATCCGTGCTTGTCATGGTCTCACCAACAAACTAAGGCCTGCGTGGATGGCCTTTGATGGTTGTGCCAAGAAAATTATGAGATTTGAGCGCAGTCAGCGTTTTTTGAGCGCAAGTGAATCAACCATTTTTCGGAAGCCATCGGCCACAATCATCACCGTATCGCCCGCTAGACTGCCGCCTTTTGGCAGGGCACGTGTGGCCAGCCAAATGAACACTCCAATGAACCACGCAAAGAACAGCAACGACATCGGGTTGTTCAAGGTGGTGATTCCAAATATCTCTGGCAAATCCTTCTTGGCGACGATCAGCACGGCAATGAGAACGCCCATGATGGATTCACCAGCGATGAAACCAGCACCGATGAGGACCCCTCGGCTTTCGACTTCCTTTGCGGCTTCAATCGCCTGTTCTGAGGGATGTTCTCGAAGCACACCGTCGACGCGCAGATGCGCGCTTCGCAAAAGGATGTGAGAAATGATGCCGCCCGTCATGATGGGCACGGACAAACCGAGGGGGAGGTAAATGCCGATGGCAACGCTCATCACGGGCATCTGGAGTCGGATGAGCGCTACTGCAAGAGCGGCTCCTAAGAGCACCATCTGGATGTTTAAATCACCACCAAACGCTCCTTGGACGATGGCTCCAATCAATTCTGCTTGTGGTGCAAATAGGGCGTTTGTGCAGTCCGGGTCATCGGGNAGCGGGTTGAGTTGACAAGCTGTTTGTGAAATTCGAAAGGCGTTGTGAAGAAGAGACAACACCGGACCAATGACAACGGCGCCCGTCAGCACGCCAATAATTTCAGCCACTTGTTGCCGTTTCGGTGTGGCTCCTAGCATATGGCCTGTTTTGAGGTCCTGCATGACGTCGCCTGCAATGGCAGCACTTGAGGCTACGATGGCGGCAATGAGCAGCGTAGCGTACATCAGGTCCTGTTTTGCCATGCCCAGAAAAACATCACCAACAATATACACCAAACCAACGGTGAACAGCAACGTGGCAATGGTCATTCCAGATACGGGCGAATTCGATGAACCGACAACCCCTGCGATGTATCCAGCCACCGCTGCAAAGAAGAAGGCCACAAAGGCAAGGAAAAGCGCCCCTGCCATCGCAAGAATGAACGATTCTGTCGCCCACCAGTAGAAGAAGAAGGTGAGCACCACCAATGCACCGCAAACCATGAANACCCGGTTCATGGGAAGGTCTTGCTCGGTTCGAAGCAGTTCAGTTGCTCCCTCTTCTGATTTTACGAAGGCTTTCGACAAACCCGTGATGATGGTTTTTCGCATGGACCACAGGGTGTAGATTCCACCCACCACCATGGCGCCAACACCGACGTATCGAACTTGGGTTTCCCAAATAACATAGAATCCTTTCACCAATGAGGTCGTATTAGGCCATCCGTAAATCAAGCCGTACATAGGGACCAATAACCCGAAACCCAACACACCGCCAAAGAAGATGAACGAAGCAATGCGGATGCCGACGATGTAGCCAACGGAGAGCAGCGCAACGGACAAATCCATGCCGGCATAGAGGCGCGTGGACATGAACGAGACAGCCCCCTCAACGGTGTGGTGCGTGACCTCGAATCCTTTGACCATGAGCCCGTATATGCCGCCGATAGAGAGCGCATACAAAATGGCCAAAGCACCGTCTCCGCCTTCTTCACCGGCGACCAGGACCTCTCTGCATGCGACACCTTCTGGATAGGGTAGAGCCTCCTCAACGATGAAGAGACGACGTAGAGCAATGGTAAACATCGTGCCCAACAGGCCACCGAGCGTGGCGATGATGAGCGTCTCCATCCATTGAATCTCGGTCCAGATATTCATGACAAGCAGGGCTGGAACGGTAAAAATGACACCCGCAGCAAGTGATTCGCCAGCAGAAGCCATGGTCTGTACGGCGTTGTTTTCCAAAATTGAAACGTCTTTGAAGATCGTTCTCAAGATGATCATGGACATGACGGCTGCAGGGATGCTGGCTGAGACCGTCATCCCCGCATACAGCCCAAGATATGCATTGGCAGCAGTCATCAAGACCCCCAACACGATACCGACAAGAATCACACGTGTCGTTAGTTCAAGAGGGGACTCATGAGCCGGGATATACGGTTCATTCAGCCCGCTCATGTGTCTTCCACTTGGTTCGGGTAGGTATATTCTACGCTGATGAAAATATGGTCTAAAATTGAATTTGAATCTGTGGGGCTTCCATCATCAATATTAATAATCCCACGATTCAGCAAAACTTGTTTTCGAGGCTTTGTCTTCGATTCGGGGGAATTTCCATGGGTGAGCAATGGCACAATCTTTCCACCAAAGACAGCCTTTTGGTGCAAGAAAGTTCTGATACCGGTATCTCCGTTGACGAGGTTATTCGTCGAAGAGAACGGTATGGATACAACAAACTGGATGAGGCCGAGAAAACATCGGCTTTTCTTCGATTTCTCTCTCAGTATAACGACCCGTTGAACTACCTTTTGATGGGTGCTGCGCTCATCGCACTGCTGATCAATCCAGAACACCCAGGAGATGCAATTTTCATCTTTATCGTGCTCACAGCCAACGCTTTTTTCGGATTTTGGCAGGAGAATCAAGCTGAACAAGCCATGGATTCCCTCAAACAAATGTCAATTTCGAATTGCGTGGTAATTCGCGGTGACTATGAAAGTGAAGTCCCGACCTCAGATTTGGTCCCTGGTGATGTCGTTCGTCTTGAGCAGGGGCTCAACGTACCTGCGGATGTGCGATTGATTTGGTCGCAACAGTGCAAGGTAGACGAATCTGCCCTCACGGGAGAGTCCTTGACCATCCGTAAATCAACAGACGAACTTCCATTGCCAACGGTTCTTGCGGACCGAACCAACATGGCTTTCATGGGCACAACGATATCCTCGGGACGTGGACTTGGCCTCGTTGTTGCTACGGGTATGCAAACAGAATTGGGTAAAATCGCCAGCAACATTGCGGAGGCACAGACGCCAAAAACACCGTTGGAGTTGAAACTTGAAAGTCTCGGAAAATTTCTCGGTTTTATTGCCTTGATCGTGGCGATTCTTCTGGTATCCCTGAATCTTCTTGTTTCCTACGGGAAACCAGGCGTTGACCTACGTGAAGTTGTCGTTCAACAATTTATTGTCGCCATTGCAATCTTTGTTGCAATCGTTCCCGAAGGTTTGCCCATCATCTTGGTCATCACCTTGTCTCTTGGAATGCGAAACATGGCTCGGCACAAGGCGATTATTCGTCGTATGAAAGCGGTTGAAACCCTTGGTTCTACCACGGTCATCTGTTCCGATAAAACCGGTACGCTGACAAAAAATCAGATGACCGTCCGACGCATTCGAACCCTTGATGGCAACTATGGTGTGACGGGAGAAGGATTCCAACCAAACGGTTCCCTCGTGCGAAACGATGTGAAATTGTCAGACGAAGACCTCCAAGCGCGTCAGGCCGATTTGGGCTTCCGTTTGCTGGGCGCCTGTTTGGCACTTTGCCACAATTCAAACATCGTCAAGTCCGACGGGTTTTGGCAAGCCATTGGCGACCCAACCGATTCAGCGTGCGCCGTGGCTGGATGGAAAATCAACGGCGATGTCAAGAAATTCTCTCACCGGCATCCAAGAATCAACGAGTTTTTCTTTGATTCGGTCCGAAAAAGGATGAGCGTCGTCCATGAATACGAAGGTGAACATTGGGTTTTTGCCAAGGGTAGTGCAGGCGGTTTCAAAGACATCGCCACCACCAAAATCGTCGACAACCAGCTCGTTCCGTTGACCGCAGAGGATTGGGACCAAATTTCCAGCATGAACGATGACATGGGTTCTCAAGCCATGCGCGTCATTGCTCTTCTTGCTCGAAGAGTGAACGAGAACGAAGATGTTGAAGACATCAAGGCTATGGAATCGGACCTGGTCTTCCTTGGTCTCATTGGTATCATGGACCCACCCCGCCCAGAAGTCAAAGACGCCATCGAAACCTGTCAGCGCGCNGGCATCAAGGTGAAGATGATCACAGGCGACCAGCAAATGACCGCCGCAGCCATTGGCGCCGAACTCAACATCGCCTCTGCATCCGGCGGTTCACTTGACGGCATGGAATTGGCTGCGCTCAGTGATGAAGAATTGGTCGCAGCGAGTGCTGACGTAGCAATTTACTCACGCGTAACACCCGACCAAAAAATGCGGATTGTATCTTCATTGCAAGAACAAGGAGAAATTGTAGCCATGACCGGAGACGGCGTCAACGACGCACCGGCGTTGTCCGGTGCGAACATCGGTATCGCCATGGGCGTCGCAGGAACCGATGTAGCCAAAGATGCTGCTGATATGGTACTCCAAGATGACAACTTTGCAAACATCGTCCACGCCGTTGAAGAAGGTCGAAAGATCTACCAAAACATCAGGAACTTCGTTCGTTATCAAGTTTCAACGAACGTTGCAGCCGTTTCTCTTCTTGTGCTTGCAACATTGTTCTTTGGCCCCGAAGCCCTTCCACTGACGGCTACACAAATTTTGGTCATCAACATCCTCATGGACGGACCACCGGCCGTAGCATTGGGTGTTGAAAAGAAACACGGGAGTGTCATGGACAGGCCCCCGCGTCCCGTCGACGAAGGCTTGCCGAACGGAAGGGACATTTCTCTGATTTTTTACCTCGGTTTCGTCATGGTCATCGGCTCATTGTTGGTGTTTTGGCTGGCAGGCGGCGGTTTAGCCGACCCTAACGCTCAATGTGAACTGCTTCCTACGGAGACCAGCACCACGGCGTTTGATGTGGATGCGTGTCTCAGCGGAGATGCCGCAGCCATCGATGACTGGCAAACCTATGCAGANGGGCATTTCCATCACGCCCAAACCATGACGTTTGCCGTGTTCATNGTCTANCAATTGTTCAATGTCATGAATTGCAGGTCAAACGAAGAAAGTGTGTTNGAATTGGGATTGTTTTCCAATCCTGCGATCAANTATGCTTTNTTNATNTCTTCGGGATTGTTGCTCTTCTTNGTCCAACTTGCAGACATGTCCATTCCTGTTCTCAGCATNGAGGTCGGTTCCCTCTTACGCACAAATCCATTGACACAGAACGATTGGACCGTGGTCGTCCTTATCGCTTCCAGTGTTTTCATTATTGAGGAATTCAGGAAATTCATCGTCAAATCTGGCATTTTTGCTGTTCGTCGACGCTGACGGATTAAAGCACATCTTCATGAATGAATTCNGTGAGGACCAAACATGGTGCCAGNGGTCCAGCCGGTCCCCCTTGCGGGTGAACATGCGGATTGGCTTGTGCGTCTTGGCCAGAATGTAGGTGAGAAATCGTGGTCGGAGANCCTTCAACCCATTGTTGAAAAATTGGCCAAGAACNATCCGTTGGATGTCAATGATGGCATGATTCTCTACACGCACGAAAATCTGCATGAACTNGGAGCGCTTGCCGATTGTGTTCGAAAAGCGAGATTTGGAACACAGGCCTTCTTTAATTCAAACGTCCACATCAACCAAACCAATATTTGCGTACTTGCCTGCAAATTCTGTGCNTTTCGAAGGGGCCCAAAGGCTCAGGATGCTTACGCCATGTCGGTCGAGCAATACTTGGTAGATTTGGACCACTACGCTCACGCCGTTGATGAAGTTCACTCCGTTGGCGGCCTTCATCCTGAATGGGNCGTTGAACACTACGAGGGGCTCTTCTCGGCCACGAGGGAGCGCTTTCCAAACATCTCCATCAAAGCCTTGACGGCCGTAGAAATCAAACACCTTGCGCAAAAGTCCTCCATCACAACAAAAGAAGTCCTTACCCGCCTCAAGAAGGCTGGCTTGACGTCGTTGCCAGGCGGTGGTGCAGAAATTCTTGATGACGATGTGCGCGCTCAAATATGCAACGGCAAGGAAAGTTCGGAGGAATACCTNCGAATCCACAGAGAGGCGCATGAAGTGGGCCTCCCTTCCAATTGCACCATGCTATTTGGCACCGTTGAACGCCTTGAACAGCGCCTTCAACACATGATTTCGTTGCGAGAATTGAATGATACAACCGCAGGCTTCCAATGCTTTGTGCCCTATCCGTTTTTGCCAGATCATACTCGATTACCAGAAGCTCAACTTGCCACTGGCTCCGAAGTGTTGCGCACCATCGCTGTTTCACGCCTCATGCTCAACAACATCCCTCACATCAAAGCCTATCGCATGAATATCGGCGACCATCTCGCTGAATTGGGTCTTCAATTCGGGGCAGATGACATTGATGGTACTGTCCAGAAGGAATCCATCATGCACCTTGCCGGCTCAACAGCACCGTTGGACCATGACCGTGCGAAACTCTCTCGACTCATCAAAGACGCTGGTTGCGAACCTGTACAACGCAACACCATTTATTCTCAATTTGAGAGCTACACGCCACCCAGCCCTCCGCAGCGACGCCCACTACCCATGGCCCAAGGATGATTCACATGGATGAAACATGGACCAAGACCCTTGGGCGTGTGGCGTTCATCAACTGTGACCCGCTCTACCACGAACTTGATTCGGGATGGAACGTGCTGTCAGCTCCACCTTCTTGGCTAACCGGGCATGTTCTCCGCCGAGATTGCATACTCGCTCCGATTCCCGCTGCAGACTATGCGAAGCATGCCGATGAATTGGTTCTTCTTCCTGAAATTGGAATCGGGAGTCAAGGCGAAGTTGGAAGCGTGTTGCTTTTTGGTGCTGTGCCGCTTTCTTCGATGAAGACCATCGCCTTGCCCAGTGATTCCGCAACTTCGGTAGCCCTCCTCAAGCACTTGATATCCAAGCAAGGCCGTCCCATGAAATATGTTTCAATGGGGCCAGATTATGATTCCATGATGGAAATCGCGGACGGGGCGCTGCTTATCGGCGACCGGGCTTTGGAGGCTGCTCGTGAATTCCCCGAAATGGTGCAGATGGACCTTGGAACNGCGTGGATGGAACTCGAAGAGTTGCCGATGATTTTCGGCGTGTTTGTGGCGCGTAAAGATACACCGCATGAACCGTTGCGAAAAGCACACGCAGCCTTGCTTTCGAACTTGGAGGCGTTTGAATCAGAAGCCAAGAAACGAGAGGCTGTTATCCATTGGTCAATGGGAAAATCCGGCCTCACGCATGCCAGATTGGACCAATATTATGGCGAGGTGTTCAACCGGTTAAACCAACATCACCTTGACGGATTGTTTCGATTTTTGGAATCGGCATGCAGCCTTGAAACGAAGCCATCGTTTGCTTGGGATTGATNNCGGTTTAGGGTGTATTCCTCAAACGAATGTTCTTGAAGGGCATGCCGGTGGATTNAANCATGGTGGTTGAACTCCCTCTCGACGAATCTGGAAACAAAATCGTTCGCATCGGGCACAGCCCAGACCCTGACGACGCTTTCATGTTTCATGCCATGACGACCGGGGCGTTTCCCACTCCGGGTTACAACTTTGTTCACGAACTGCAAGATATTGAAACNTTGAATCATCGAGCCATGAACCAAGAACTGGAAGTTTCGGCCGTTTCGATTCACGCTTACCCTGATATTGCCGCCAACTATGCCCTCATGAATTGTGGCGCTTCTATGGGTGAAGGCTACGGGCCAATGATCGTGTGTCGCCAAGGTGTCTCGGAAGAAGATGCTCGTCAAAACGTCATTGCCGTACCAGGATTGAAGACCAGTGCTTACCTTGGCCTCCGGCTTGCTTGGGGTGATTGCGAGGTAGCTGTGGTTCCCTTTGACGAAATCATTCCACGAATCCTTGACGGGACTTACATCAGTGGACTCATCATTCACGAAGGCCAATTGACCTACGTGGACCATGACCTCGATGTTCTCATCGACCTTGGCAAGTGGTGGAACGCCCGTACGCCGAACTGGCCCATGCCATTGGGTGGGAANGTGGTGCGGCGTGACCTTGGAGATGAAGTGATGGAGGACATCACAAAATACACCAAAATGAGCATAGAATATGCGCTTCAGTCTCCTGACGAAGCGCTTGAATTCGCAAAAGCCTGGGGCCGTGGAATCGACGATGACACCAACAAAGAATTCGTGAGCATGTACGTGAACGACCGAACCATCGATTACCGCGAAGAAGGTCGGGAATCTATTCGACGCTTCATCAAGGAAGGCCAGGATATCGGACTTATTCGAGAGGACTTCGACACATCATCGATGCGGTTCATTGGCGCACCCTGAGGAGAGGACATGACTNCCGACGGCCGTAAACCTCAGGTCAGCCAATACGGGTCGGTTGACCCTGCACCTCCATCAACGACATCAACATTGNACTCGTTGACACAACAATTGTGCGATGAAGACCAACCAATGTTTCAANGAATGCGGGCTGTGTTTGCGCTCCGCAACCAACGAACGGACGAAGCATGTTTGGCCCTTTGTCGNGGGTTTTCCAGTACAAGTGCGCTTTTGCGCCATGAGATTGCCTATGTGCTCGGCCAGATGCAAAACCCTGCGGCCTTACCAACGCTGATCGCACGATTGGAAGATGAGGCTGAACACGTGATGGTCCGACATGAGGCGGCCGAGGCCATGGGTGCCATCGGCGACCGTAGCGTCATCGATGCCCTCAAGAAATTCGTGAATGACCCTTTGCCCGAAGTGGCNGAATCTTGTGTGGTCGCTCTTGACCTCTTGGCTTGGGTGGAAGGGTCAGAGTTTGAAGAAACCGAATGGTAGCATCCCTCAAGTTCAAAGACTAGACCGCATACCCCTCAATAGGAAGGAGACACATGCCTCACGACCACATTCAACTCGCTCAAGCACCCAACGGTGAACTTGGACCCCGCTGCCATTCATGTGGCATGCGATTGACTTTTGGCAACGCCATGGTCGTTGACAAGTACTACATGTGCTGGGAACACTATGTGGAAGCGACAGGTGCGGACACAGCCACCGAGGTCAGCGATGCTGACGAACGGTTCTGGATGAAGCAAGAATAGAACGGCTTTCTTCAAGAACCCTCAACCTCTCGTAGGTTTGGAGGGAAACGATGTCTGACGGTTGGGCGAGGTTTGCGCATCGTTTTGGCCAATATTACCAACATGCCTCGTTGTGGTCTCCTCCGCGAATCAAAACCCGTGAGTGGATGTTCATTCCGTTTGGTGGTGCACCTCCGCTGCGCCACAAGTCGTTTTCTGACGTGAATCAAGTTCAGTCATTTTTATCACAACGCGCCATGCATTCTTGCTTTTATTCAACGGCTTATTGGCGAAGGCCGTACGAATTGAAAATGGCCGATAAATTGTGGCAGGGCGCAGACCTCATCTTCGATTTGGACGGCGACCACCTTCCTGGCGTCACTGACCGNGATTTTCCAGGGATGCTTGAAGTCATTCAAGAGCAAGCTTGGTCACTTTGGAATGATTTCCTTGAACCTGAATTTGGATTCTCTGAAGAGTATCTTCAAGTGACCTTTTCAGGTCATCGAGGTTTTCACCTGCACTATCGAGACCCGAGATTGTTTCACCTGGATTCAGAGGCTCGACGAGAGTTGGTTTCTCACATCCGAGGTGAAGGAGTTGATGTTCAAGGCGGTCTTGCAAGGTATCACGACCACGATGCAAAAGGTTGGACTCAGCGCATACGGGGNGGCATGGACTCAATGATTGACACCCTNCGTGCCATCCATCAGGGGGCGGAAGGTAGCAGGAGTGAATTACGACGATTGGAATCCGCCCTTCAATCCCTACAAGACCGCGAGGGTAACACTTCGCAACGTTCTGCGACGGCCATCAAACGTCTTGCGGAACTCATGGACCATGATAAGCGCGTACAACGACTCAAAGAAGGGAAGTTTGAACTTCTTGGAAATTACCAATCCCTGTTTCTGAATCTCCTCAAAGCAGACGCTTCCGTTGTGCTTGGCTCGGCAGGCGAGACTGACGAAGTGGTCACCATTGATGTACGCCGTCAGATCCGTTGGCCTACATCCCTGCACGGGAAATCAGGGATGCGCGTCACTGAATTCCCACTTAGTCGGCTTGACCCCGATGGATCCCAACCTTACAATCCCTTGATGGAAGCTTTCGTTCTCGGCATGGACGAAGCACATGAAGTGGAGTGGATTGTAGATGATGCAGTTGCTCAGTTCGGCGAACGNCGAATCGAAAGCAACATTGGTGAGCGATTTCGAACCCATGAATCAGGTGCTACTTTCCTNGTTCTCAAGGGTTGGGCGAAACTTGCATGAACACATCCTTTGGGTCAAAAAATCAGTTCTTTCCATGGTTCAACNTGCGGTAAGGTTCAAGGGTGGTTTCCCATCCCTTGGGACGAGGTGAGTCCATTGGGTCTGCGCAGAGGGAAGAAATCCAAGAAAAAGGAAGCATCCCTGCCAACNCCAGATTTGCCTCCACCAGCAGGCCTACCTGCGCCTTTGCCACTCCCTCCGGGTGCTGATTTGCCGCCTCTGCCTGGCATGCCGGCGCCCCTGCCCGCCCCCGTNCCCGCNCCNGCCCCCATCACGCCACCGGCACCTGCACCTTCGGCGATCCCTATCGCAACGGAGACGCCGCTTCCGCTTCCGGTGAACAACCCTGAAACCACTCTTTCCGGCATTGCCGATGAGAAAGGCTACAGCGACCTGTGGGCCAAGCGGTCTGAAAAACCACTCCAGCAAATCTACGGCCATATTGACCGGATCAGCAACAAAGAAGCNGGCTCCCTCCTTGATCGATACGCCGACCGATTTGGCCACTCACTCGACCGTGAGATCATCGTCATGAGAAAGGCGGCCGTCGATGAAAAAGTNGCTGAAATTCGCGATGCTCCTATCGTAGAACTCATCGAAGACGAGCCTGACCAACCCGTCGATGAACTCAAGCAGGTTGAGGACGAACTTCGCTCACTCAAACCCCTCTATCAGGATGCAAAAGCAGTCGGCGATAAAGAGGCACTTGCCGAACTCACGCCTATTTTGCAATCCTTGATGGCGCGACGGAAGGCCCTGAAAGGAGGAGCTCCCGCCCAAGAAGCACCAGCAACGGCTGAAGCAGCGGATGAGGAAGATCAGGAACTCTTTGCCCAATTTGTCGCCATCGTCGACGATTTACTTGGCGAACACCTCCCTGAATCCATCGTCAATGATTTCGTTGCGAGTGCAGACTTTGAGGTCTATCGAGCGGTTTTGGCATCGCCAGAAACAACGGACGACGAGACACGAGCTCTGTTTTACAACATGGTTGACGACCAACTCGGCAANATGTCGCCTGAATCCATTCAGGCTTTTGTTTCCTCGCCNAATTTTGAAATCTATCGCCAAATCGGCGGAATCTACAAGGAAGCGTGAACATCATGGGACTACTCGATAAAGCAGCAGCATCAGGTGGCGAAGAGGCCAAGCCCGTCGCCAAAGCAAAACCCGTGGCAACAGCAAAACCTGTTGCCAAAGCAAAGGCTGTCAAAGCCAAGCCTGCACGTGCAGAAAAACCAGTGAAGGCCAAGAAGGCACGCGCACCTCGTGCCCGCCCAGTAGGGTTGGCCGAAGATTACGAATTAGCAACCAACATGAATCGCCGAATTTCGTGGTTGGTCAACTTCATCATCAACTTCGGTGTGTTGTTTGCAGCCCTGTTCATTGCTTCATCCGACACCGGTATCATCACGACCATTTTGTTTGCAACAAGCGGTGGAATCATCATCCTCAACGCCGTGTTCATCCCCATGAAATTCAGTCGAAACTTGGGGCAATTCGTCTCCCGGACAAAATTCATCCGAGGAGACGGTTCCAATCCTCTCTTCCTCCACGGCATCCTGGAGAACACAAAAGGCCTGTTCGCCCTCATCGGTTTGATCTCTGTAGCCACGCAGTTCCAAAAGTTGACCGAGGCCGATAACACAACGGCCATCGTCTTTTTCTCCATGGGTACGTTGTTTATCATCGTCTGGTTTGTTGACCGCTTCCTCCGCAATGGCAGTGAGATGGGTCAAGGATTGTACGATCTTCTNTTCGGCGCCTACCTCGTGAAGTATGTCCCCTCTGAAGATGAGAAAGCGACCGGTGTTTGGGCTCGCTTGGAAAACATGGGCAACTTCGGAGACCAACTCCTCAAGCGTCAAGAAGAACGCAAGGCCAAGAAAGAGGAAAAGGCCAGCGAAGCCGAAGAAGAAACCAANCCTCAAGAAGACTGAGCGNAGGCTCAACATGAGGTGGTCCTTTGCTCAATCNCTTGCGTAAGCAAAATCATGTCTTGCCAGTTTTGGTCTTCACCACAGGCGTCGTTCTCTCTTCCATTTTGTTTCAAACCCATACGATGGTCGGCGTCATTGGTTTCCTGTTGACTCTGTTTCTTACGTACTTGGAATTGGTAACTCAATGGTCCTTCAGGGCACCGCCGAACCGCAAACCACCTCTTGAGGATGAACGATTCGAGCGACGTATCATCAACGTACTTGATCACAATATTGCCCATTACATCTTACCTGGCAACTCCGATGCACCGGTTGCATGGATTTGTCATGGGTGGACGGCAGGTGCCTGCAGGATGAAATATCGTGTAGAGTCCTTCATTGAACGCGGATGGAGCGTGGTGGCTGTAGACCTGCCAGGTCATGGGATCTCTGATAGTTTGACCAAATGGTCTGCCGAAGAGTCGACCACGCTTCTGATTCATGCCATGAACAAACTTCAGTCAGATAGACCAGAACTGTTTGCCAACGGCATCGTGTATTACGGCCACAGCATTGGCGCCTTTATCGGGTTGCGAATAAGCAAGCGGCGAGACCAATTAAACAACGAGTTAACGTTCTCAGGATGGGTCATGGAATCACCCATGACTGGCTACACTGAAATTTTTGATGAAACATGCAACATACTCAGAATCCCATCGTTTCTGCGNCCGCTCGTCCTCCGGAAGACGCTGCGTCATTTCAACGCCCTGAACGAGGGCGTCGCTCATTTTGCTCGTCTTGAGGAAGCCGATGCACCGACATGGGGTTTGCCTGAAGAGCAGACACTTCTCATTCAAGCCATGCCGGACGAACGATTGGGTTCTGCCCATTACGAACGATTGATTCAACTCATGGATACTGGCCCGGAATCAAATCTCCTGACCACGGAATTTTTGCACGATCTAAATCATTCGGGTTCACACGATTCNGAATCAAGAAAGGTAGCTATTGATGAATGGCTCGAGGCTCAGTTTCCTGCTCATTCTTCAGCTTCATTGGCTTGAGTTCTCGCCAGTTCGCGCATATCCTCAACGGGGNCGAGCTCGTCAACGATTTGCTCGCCAAGGAGTTTTTCCATCACGTCCTCCATGGTCAGGATACCAGAAGTCCCGCCAAATTCATCACGGACAAGTGCGAATTGTTGCTTTTCCTTGAGAAACAAATTGAGGGCCTGATCAATGGATGAACCAAGTTCCAACTTGAGGATGGGCTTTTTGATGTCCTTCAGTTGAAGTTCCCATTCATCCCTGCTTGCCGCCATGAGGATTTCAGAGCGAATGACCAAACCTCGAACATTGTCAATGTGGTCCTCGTAAACGGGGATGCGTGAAAACCGAAGAATGGTGTTCTCTTTCAAGACTTCAGCGATGGTATGATTCTCCTCAAAGGCATCGACAACNGTCCGAGGAGTCATTTCATCATCAACCATCACGTTCCTCAGTTCCAGCAGGTTGTGGATGATCGCCTCTTCTGCTTCGTCAAGGGCGCCTTCAATTTCACCGAGGTCGGCCATAGCAGCCACATCTTCTCGGGTCACCATGGCGTTCTTCGATTTTGGCAAAATGGCCTTGAGGTACTGTATTGGACCGATGAGGAAGAAAAGGGCTTTTGTGAACCACGTTAAGAGATATGCAGATGGCGTGGATAATCGCTTCCAGTATGCTGCGCCCAAGGTTTTGGGAATGATTTCTGAGAGGAAAAGGACCGCTAGTGTCAGAATAGCAGATGCGGCCGTCAAAACTTCTACGCCCCATATTTGTTGTACCTGAGACCCAACACCGGCCGCCCCCATGGTGTGAGCGATGGTGTTTAGGGTCAGAATGGCCGTGAGTGGACGGACCGAATCATCGTCTTTGAGGTGAGCCCACATCTCGGCNGTGCGCTTTCCTTCATTTTGCAAAATATTGACATAGGTTTGAGGCGTTGAGAGNACGACGGCTTCTAAAATAGAACACAAAAACGANACGCCAAGCGCCAATGTGATGTAAAAAATGAGGAGGGACATGTCCCCTTCGCCGGTGGCAGATACAGCAACTCCTGCTGCAGCAAATAAGTCGCTGGCCATTTTGTCTCGCAGACCCCTGCCCTTACGGGCGTAGTCTAAGCGACGCGTGGAGGGTTCTTCAAAATGACGCTGTTCCTGTTGAGTCCNTGCTTTGATTGGATTGACTTGGGTGAACCTCAAGAAGCATCGTCTNTTGGNCCGTTTGTAGTGGGCTAAGATGTCGGATGAGCACGTTCTAATTTGCGTTGCTTGGCCGTACGCGAACGGGCCTCTTCACCTCGGTCATGTCGCCGGATGTTATCTCCCACCAGACATTCAATATCGATTTGAACGTGCCTTAGGTAACAGAGTCTTGATGGTCTCCGGTTCTGATGAACACGGAACGCCCATCACTGTCACTGCAGAAACCCAAGGCATCTCTCCACAACAGGTCGTCGATGAATTTCACGCCATGAACAAACAAGCTCTCATCGACCTTGGATGCGGCTGGGCCAATGATCTGGACCCCCGAGGTCCGTCTTATGGAGGCGCGTTGTTCAATCGAACCAGCGATCCCAAACACAAGCGCATGGTTCAANAGAATTTCAAGGCCTTGGAATCAGCAGGATTTTTTGAACGNAANACCACTGAACAGTACTATGAAGTTCACGAGGACGGCACCGGCCGTTTCCTTCCCGACAGGTACGTCGAAGGCACATGTCCTGCCTGTGGAGCCGACGGCGCACGTGGTGACCAATGCGATGCTTGTGGCGCAACCTATGAGGCTGTAGAACTTCAAAACCCTGTTTCTAAAATGAACCCATCTGCGAAAATTGAAATTCGGGAAACNGACCACCTGTTTTATCGCCTGGATTTNTTTCAAGAAGCTCTGGAACAGCACGCCCAACAGCAACAATCCGTTTGGAAATCAAATGTCAAGGCGATGACCAAGCAATGGCTCGACATGGGTCTCCGGCCCCGTGCTGTCACGAGAGACTTAGAATGGGGCATCCCCGTTCCACTGGAAGAAGAATCATGGAGTGGAAAGTGCGTTTATGTATGGTTTGAAGCCGTCCAGGGCTATTCAACGTGTGCTCGTATTTGGTCGGAACTTCATGCAGATTCATTGCCCGATGGAGCCGATACGTGGAAGCGCTGGTGGAATGTTGCTGACAACGGTACGGTTCCTCGGCACTTGTACTTCCTGGGCAAGGACAACATCCCCTTCCACACGGTCATATGGCCTGCACTCATTCTCGG
>NZEQ01000038.1 GCA_002689105.1 Verrucomicrobiales bacterium
GTGTGGAATGGATTTGGCTTCAACCTCCATGGCCAGATCTGGATGAAGGATGAAGGGACGATTGAAGGTGCGGTTGAGGTTTTGTTCGGTGGTGTTGTGCCACTCGCTCATGTTGGCGTATTCTTCTCGGGATTCTCGTGAGAACACGACCAACTTTTCTTCTGGAATGACAAGATCGTAGGCATCCAAAGTCGATTCACAATGAGCACACCATGGAGCGGAAAAATAAGCCAGATAGGATGTATTCTCAAATTGATTGATGGAACGTGACGTATTGGTGTGGTCCATACCATCCCACGCTGGAAAGACCACAGCAACCGGGCTTTCGCCTCCTTCCTCTTGCAGTTCAGAAACGGTTTCCTCCGAGACACAACCTGCAAGGATGAGGGTGAGGCAAAGGAGAACAGTTGTCCGTGTGTTCATGTTATCCACCACCTCTCCATCGGAGTATATTCCTTGTTATGCATCCTTCACCGCAGAGAGTTCGTGCTGGAAGGAGGCCAAACACATCATCAGGCCTGCGACCAAAATGTATTCTGCAGGTGCAGCGATGCGAATACCGGCTTGAGCTTGGTTCAGGAATTCAACCGTGGTCATGCCTGTCGGGTCAACGCTGTTGGCGGCGCTTTGAAACGAGGTGACCATGACCACAAATCCCACGGCAGCCATCGCAAAACCGGCTAGCCGCATACGTTTTCCTTCAGCCGTTGCTCGGTCGCCGAGCGCCGTGTTGGCCAAGAATGCCCAGAGCACACCACCACCAAAGGCCAGCATGGCCGTGAGGATGTGCGGGTTGATGTGCTGATACATGTCAAAATGGCTGACAAGTATCGAGTTGAAGGATGCAAGCAGGCCGGTCAAGGTCGCCACGAACCAAAGACGGGGGCGTTGCACCTCAAGCGTGTGATAGAGGTGCCAAGCAAAGGCCATTTGAACGATGCCACCGAGCGTCAAACCTACGGTGAATACTAGGCCATCAAGACCCGTGTAGTCGGCTTCTGAAATGAAAAACGGAACGGCTCGAGGTCCTGCAACGCCGTGAAGGAGCATCGCTACCACGATGGTCACTGAAGGCACCACGTAACTGGCTCGAGCGGTGAGCAGCCCTTGGTCGTGGGTCAAAGGAAGACGTCGACCGTATCTTGGATGCATGTGTCAAAGTCCTCCCAGTTCATGCCCAGCACCTTCTCCGCTTTGGCACTTGAGTAATCGGTATCCCCGCCCATCATGTTCTTTGCAACCGCTCGGGTGAGGTAGCGCTGTCGGCCAAATATCCCACCCAACCAGTCCTGAAACACCGCCAACGGGACGAGGAAATTTGGAAGGCTGTACTTGGGCGCTTTGGTGCTCGGGTTGAGGGTACGGATGCGCTTGCAAATAGTGGCCAGCGTCAAGTTTGCGTGCGGAGCCAAGATGAAACGTCCTTCGGCTTCGTCAACCTCAAACGCCCGGCGGTGGGCTTTCGCAACATCCCGAACATGAACCACAGACATGGGGAACTTTGGCACCACGGGGTAGCTGCCAGCGATGGCGTCTTGGAAAAAATCCACGCTGGGTGTCGGTCGAACGAAGCCGCCCCCCAGCACAGCGGTGGGGTTGATGACGCGCACATCGAGGTTGAGTTCATCAGCGAGTTTCCACGCCAAACGTTCGGATTGCGTTTTTGCTGTGGTGTAGGGCAAGGATGTGTCCGTGTTCCAAACGGCTTCATCCTTTGTCGTCCCCTTCGGTGATGTGCCCACAGCGGCCGTGCTAGACGTGTAGACAATGCGCTTGATGCCCGCCGTTGCCGCAGCGTGGAGAAGGTGAGCAGTGCCTTTGTTGGCGGTGTCGAGAATCATCGTCGCCGTTCCTCTCGTGGAGTAGATGGTAGCGGTGTGGAACAACCCGTCGCAGCCCTGCAGCAGTTCCTCCCACCCGTCGGCTTCCAGCACATCGCCTTCTACCAATTCCAACCGGTCTTCAAGGCCCAAATCTCTGGCGTGGGCCAGGACATGGTCCGTCTTGGAGGGGTCGTTGAGGTCCCGCACCGAGCCGCGAACGAAATATCCGTGTTCCAGTAAATCACGAACGATATGGTTGCCGATGTGGCCGTTGACGCCCGTTACGAAGATTCGTTGAGGGGCCGCGCCGTCCATAAGCAACCTGAGGGGCGCGTCCCGTATGAACCTTCAAGTGCAACCCATCCTAGGCGGCATTGAAGCCCATGCCCATTCGCTTGCATGACACCCGACGCCGAGAGAAGGTGAATTTCACCACGCTTGAGCCCGGCAAGGTGTCGATGTATGTGTGTGGCGTGACGGTGTACGACCGATGCCATCTCGGCCACGCACGGTGCTATCTTGCCTTTGATTTGATTCATCGCTGGCTTGAAGCCAGCGGGTACGACGTTCACTATGTTCAGAATTTCACCGATATTGACGACAAGATCATCCATCGGGCGAACGAACTGGGCGGCGATTGGAAGGTGTTGGTGGACCAGAACATTGAGACCTATTACGAGGACATGGACGCCCTCAACATCCTTCGTGCAGATGACTATCCCCGTTGTACGGAGTACGTTGACGACATGATTCGCATCACGCAAGACCTCATCGACAAGAACCACGCCTATGTGGCCGATGACGGCGTGTATTTTGATGTTGAATCCGCACCAGAAAAGTACGGTCAACTGACCGGCCAGTCCATCGATGCAGTTCGCTCTGGAGCAGGCGGTCGTGTGGGCGATACCGGTTCGGGTAAGCGCGATCACAAGGACTTCGCCTTGTGGAAAGCGGCCAAGCCCGATGAGCCGACATGGGATTCGCCTTGGGGCCCTGGAAGGCCGGGTTGGCACATTGAGTGCACGGCGATGTCAATGGATTATTTTGGCAAGGAGTTTGACATCCACGGCGGCGGGCACGACTTGCGATTCCCTCATCACGAGGCAGAAATCTGTCAGGGTGAGTGCCACACCGGGCATTCGCCCGTGGTCCACCACTGGTTGCACAATGGTTTTGTCAACATCGATGGCGAAAAAATGAGCAAATCCCTTGGCAATTTTTGGACCATCCGCGACATCCTCACGAAAGTAGATGCCATGGTGCTGCGCTTTGCGCTCATCAACGCTCATTACCGCTCGCCCATCGACATGAACGAAACGCTGCTCAACGACGCCGAACGGAATTACAACCGCCTGTTGGAATGCTACGTCGCTTCGCTCAAAGCGAGGGAACAACCTTCTCCAATCGCGCTTCCAAACCCGGACCNCGCCTCCNCTCTCCCGNTGGCACGGTCNCTTGGACTGCTCGAGAAAATGGGCGAAGGTTTCGCCAAGGCGATGGATGACGACTTCAATTCAAGAGAAGCGGTGGCCAAAGTGTTGGGCATGGTGCGAGAAATCAGCAAGGTGCTCGGCACGGAAATGGAGGCCGCTGACCGAAACGCCTTCGCTCACTACGCCGTGGATTTGCTCGAGGAAACGGCCGGGCGCGTGTTGGGTGTCTTACCTNCTCAGGATGTGGCATTGGCCGAACCTGAAGAAGACCCGAGGAAAGCAGAAATCGCCGATGAGGTTGAAGCGCTGTTGCTTCAACGTGGCGAGGCNAGAGCGAACAAGGATTGGGCGCTCGCTGACCAAATCCGAGACCAACTCAACGCCTTGGGCGTGGTGGTCACCGATACCGCTACGGGCCCCGAGTGGGACCTTGCGTGATCACTCGCTCTCATCTGCAGGAGGCGCCATCGGTGGTGGAGCCGGAACAAAGGCGTTGGTTGCCGTGGCAGCGGCCTCTTGCTCGTCCCACATTTTCTCAATTTGAACTTCAGCAGCCAAGGCGTCTTCACCGCCGCGGGATACCAAGTAGAGCGCGACCAACATGATGGCGATAAGGCCGATGAGCGCCATCAGTGCTTGGTCTTCAATATCGTCTTCTTCGGCTTGCGAGGTGTCAACGGGTGGTTCGGTGTTACCCGAGTTGCCCGAATTATCGGTGTTGTCCGTTGCGTTGGTGTTGTCGGTGGTGTCCGTGTTTCCGTTGTTGCCCGTGTTGCCTGAATTATCGGTGTTGCCTGAGTTCCCGTTGTCACAGGGTGGTTGCGTACCGTCATCACATGGCTCCGGTTCCGGCTCTTCAACCACTTCGAAATCGGTCACCGCAGCAAGCG
Source organism: Verrucomicrobiales bacterium (assembly GCA_002689105.1). Classification (GTDB taxonomy): domain Archaea; phylum Thermoplasmatota; class Poseidoniia; order Poseidoniales; family Poseidoniaceae; genus Poseidonia. The sequence continues at coordinate 4,147 of NZEQ01000038.1, forward strand.
TTTCAGCGCGGTCGTAGTAGCGGTCGTAGAGCAAGGACATGTCCCACTGGAAGTTGGCCGTTCCCGAATTGTTGAGGACGTTGAAGTAGCGTTCATCGCCGTAGGTGTACCACGGGTCGAGGCCGACGTAGGTCATGTCTCGGGTCACGCTGTCNAAGTCATTGGCATCCCCAAAGGCNGCCGTCATTTCTTCNACATCAAAGCGCATGGCCATCGTCAAGTTCTCGACGATGCTGCTCCACGATTGAGCGCCGTCGGGGGCGGCGAGGAAGGTCACGTCGACGGCCTTGCCGAACTTACCTGCTGGTTCAATGTCGTNCCCTTTCAAGCCCGCCATGAGGTCTTCATCACCGTAGACCGCTAAACCACCGACGACCGTCAAACGAACNTCNGGGTCGATGGCGTTGATGAGGTTCCTGTAGGGGTTGGCATGGATGTTGTCGATGACGACCAGGTCTGCGGCCTTGCCTGCTTCCAAGGTGCCGACTTCGTTGTGCCAGTTGGTGGCGAGCGCAGCACCGGANGTGACCATNTCCACCATTTCGTAATCGGTGAAGATGTCACCCAGCATTTCGTCGTCCCAGAGGTCGGCGACCTTGAGTTCGTGCAGGGGGGATTTGGAACCCGAAGGGGCCCAATCAGGTGCCAGCGTGATGTGAACCCCAGCGGCCTTGGCCGCAGCAACATCGGCCGTTTGGCCGTAAAGGAGGAGGTTGGACAGCGGCGACCACACGAGCGTAGCACCGACGTTGGCCATCTGGGTGAATTCTTGTTGACCGAGTGCCACACCGTGAATGAGGACCAATTCGCCCACGAGCAGGTTGTTCTGAACGAGGATGTCAAATTCCGCGCGGCTTTGTTCGTCCACGCCCTCGGCGATGTGAATGAACCAAGCGTCAAGCTCACCGCTGGCGTTTCCAGTTTTGATGTGGTTGCCGACATAATCGGAGGTCAGTTCGGTGACTTTGGTGTGGATTTCGTCCCGGCCGAAGTTGTAGTCCTCGATGTTCCTTGATAGAATCGTGGCATAACTGTCGTCGGGGTTGCTTGGTCCTCCTTGAGCCGCTGTNGCACCACCGACAAGGGANTTCATTTCGATGTACTTCATCGCCTGCGATTCCATGTTCCAATAGGGTCCGGAGTGAACCAGCATCTTGGGTTTGGTGACTTGCTCGCTGTAGTCGGGGTGGTTTTTCCATTCGTAGCGGTTGTTGTANCCGCCCCATGCATTNCGGTTGTTCTCGGGCAGGTGGGGGGTCATGTCCCAGAGCGGCGCTTGGTTGTAGTGAAGGTGGTTGTGCAAGTCAAGCATGCCGGGGTAAATCGTTCCGTTNGTCTCCAAAATCGGCACGTTNGTCAANTGAATGTCCGAGGGAACATCGTTTTCCCAAACGGCCTCAATCATGCCGTCCTTGACGAGGATGTGGCCTTCGTTGATGACATCTGCCTCGCCGGTCATGGGCACGATTCGACCCTTGAGCACGTACGCACCCGAGTGGACGTTATCGTTGAGTCCGTAGCAGCGAACCATGTTTTGGGCGACGCTGTAGGTGGCGTCATCACCCCAGCCTGGCGTGGGCGGGCCGACCTTGGTGATCGTGCCATTGGGGGCTTTGACGTAGGATTTGTCCCACCAAGAGTCCTCTCCGGGGAACGAAAGCGTGTCGATGATGTTGCCAAAACTGTCGGAAATGGTGGCGGTGTCGCCGTCCCAATAATCCAGTTCAATTCTCGAACTCTCTCTGAAGATGACGATGTANCCGTTGGGCTCNATNGTGGTGTTCCAGGCGAGACGACAGGGGCCAGAGCCGCCCTCAGCGATGTCGTCGAGCAACCAATCGGAAACATCAACGGGCTCAGCGCCGGAGTTCCAGAGTTCAATGAACTGGTCGGAAGATGAACCGATGTCGCCGTCGTTGTTCCAGTCCGTGCCGTTGTAATCTGCGGAGCTCGCTGAGACCAAAATTTCGCTGATGCGTACATCGTTTGCTCCACGGGCGCTGGTGGCGCTTGGGCCGTCGCTTGCGGCGGGAAGAACGGTGCTTGCACTCTGTCCGAGGAAGAGGACGACGATGAGNAGGGCGAGGGCCAGCGGTCGGCGCATGTNTGAGGGAGTGAATCTCGGCTCATAAGACCGCCTGCCAACATGCTAGCCTTTCACATGCCTTCAAGAAGGGTGGAGTTGAGGGTCTTGTATGGCCACGCTGGAAATGAGCGAACCGATGTTCGCTGAAACGATTGAAAACAATGAACTCGTTTTGCTCGACTTTTGGGCAGAATGGTGCGGTCCGTGCAAGGCCTACGGGCCGGTGTATGAGCGCGTGTCTGAAGAATTCCCGGATGTCGTTTTTGGTAAAATTGACACCGAAGAGCAACAAGCGTTGGCGGGCATGTTTGGTATTCGTTCCATCCCCACAACGATTGCCTTCAAGCAAGGCATCGGCGTTTTCATGCAACCCGGTGCGCTTCCAGAAGATGCTCTTCGTGATTTNGTCCAGCAACTCCAGAACCTCGATATGGACGAAGTTCGGGCTGAAATGGCCGCGAGAGAAGCAGAAGAAAACAAGGACGAATAATCNGAACACCCTTCCGATTGGTTCAAGTCAATCCTCCGCGCCGGTTTACTCATGGACCTGAAACCGCTAGTGGTGGTGGTGCTCTTCTCTACGAGCATGCTCGCCGGTTGTTTCGGAGAAACCGAGAGGGATTGGACTCCAGGGGGCCCTNGAAATGACATCTATCCCGAACCTTGGGACAGGTCGNCGCTGCCTTACGACGATACCGACATCTATGCACGGGTGAGCGTCAACGGTTCGTACGCCATCGATGAGGTACGGTCTGTGTACGTGCCCGTCCCAACGATCAACGCCGCCGATGGTGGGGCAGGTTTGACCGGTGATGCCACGGTTCACCTCGGCCTTTGGCTCCCCGTTATCGAAGGATGCGACTGGGAAAGTGAATCCCTCGACCCGTCATGTCAAGTTCCCGTCATCGCCGAGGTTGGACCGTACTACAACGACGGCGATGTTGATGCGCTGACACCCGCCGACCGGCTGGGCAAGATGCTGATTGAGAATTACGTCCCTCACGGCTATGGCGTGGCCCAAGTTTCGGTCTTTGGCACCGGCGAATCCAACCACTGCATGGACCTCATGGGCACCGACGAGCAACGAGGTATCGACGCTGCGGTGTCGTGGCTTGGAACGCAAGCCTGGTCAAACGGCAAGGTCGGTATGATCGGTAAGTCCTACGACGGCTCAACCCCTTGGCAGGCCGCCACCTTTGGCAACCCTCATCTCGCCACCATTGTTCCCATGTCCGGCCTTATTGGCGTCCACGAATTGATGTGGCGCAACGGCAGCATGGAAGCGCGAGGGATGATCATGCACAACGGCGTCTACGGTTCCTTCGGTATTGACGGCGACAGTGAAGACGCTCACACGCTGTGCGAGGGGTACCTCGAAGGCTATGTGAACGGGCCAGCGGCTTACCTTTCGGGAGGTATGGTGACCTACGCCGGCAACGATTACTGGACTGAGCGCTCCTTCCTTGACCGTGTCATTGAGAATTACAACGGCTCGGTCTACATCATTCAGGGCATGCAAGATTGGAACGTCGACCCGCACATGTCGTTCCCCACTCATCAAATCGTCGAAGAGGCTGGCATTGAAATCAAGACGCTCGCCGGTCAATGGGCTCACGACTATCCCGACCGCAAATCAGGCCACAGTGCTCTGCCAAGCGGCGAGGGTTTGGAGGCCTATCCCTACACTCTCCGGTGGGACTGGGCTGATGAGATGCTGTACTGGTTTGACTGGTACCTCAAGGGCGAAGGACGCGCACCAACCCTCGGTGTGGAGATGCAAGACAACCGTGGTGGATGGCGCTTTGAGAGCACCTATCCCGCACCCGACACCGAATACCTCGAAATTTCTGCAGCCGACCTCAACCCCTCCGGGGCCTCCATGATCACCACCACCGAAACGATCACCATGACCTACGGGCCCTTTGAGGAGGATGTTTTCATCGCCGGCATGCCCACCTTCCACATCGCCGTNACCCCNCATACCGCCAACGGTGCNCANGGNTANNTNGAGATGANCGACGGCAACGGCCTGCGTTTGGGTCACGCTGTCATGGATTTCCGCTTCCACGAAGGTGGACGCGACGGTCAAGAAGCCCTCATTGGGTTTCAATCCGTTCTCGGTAAAATGGAGTTCATGGCGATGGACATCCACCTCAAGGAGGGTGAATCCATTGTCATCACCATGTCCCAAACCGGTCGAGATTACGTGCCTTCTCCCGGGGCAATAGGTGGGTACTCCCTCAACTGGGCGGAATCCACACTGACCCTCCCCATCGTCAAGCGCACCTGCGACGACCTGTTTCAAGTGCCCATGATTGAATACGGCGGAGAAGGGCAACGGGGCTGCTTAACTCAGGTCTTGAGCACCTCCCCCAGCGTCATCCTCTTAAGCCCTTGACAAACGATGGGTCGCATGGTTTTGTCCAAAATCCCGGGTGTCACCGAACGCATGGCGTCGAAAATGAAGGAACACTTTGGCTCTGAAGAAGCCGTTGTTTCGACCCTCGCTTCGGGCGATGTGGGCCGTTTGGCAGAAGTTGAGGGGCTGTCGGTCAAGCGAGCGCTTTCCTTGGCACGGTCCTATGCCGGAGGTGAAGGAGGCTTCCTCGCCACCAAAGAAGCGATGAAACTCCACCAAGCCTTGCTTGCACGAATCCAGTCGTTTGCCGCTTGCCCAGCCACCAAGGAGCGCATGGGATTGTTGATGCCGGTCGCCGACCCGGAGCCACGGCGAAGGATGGTCGAAGCGGCGATGACGCTGGATGCCGGTTGGCTTGAGCAACAGCGCGAGGCATGGAAGGATTTGGGGCGTCTAAAAGAAAAACAAGAACGCTACGAACGTGTGGTGGTTTCCTCCGAACCACTTGAACATCTCAAGCGCTACTGCCGCGTCCTTCAACCCACGGAACAGGAAACATGGAAGGACTACACCGTTTTCAAAACCGTTTCCTGGTTGGGTTCAGGTGCGCCGATGGAAGCCCCCGATGGTTGGTTGGTTTTGGGCACGTCTCCCGACCCCTCCCTGATTCTTCCAGAGCGGACCATCGACTGGTTCACCCACAACCGAAAGACGCTCAATGTTCTCTGTGAGGCCATTGAATCCATCAACGCCGGTCATTTTCCGAAGAATTCCTCCTTGGATGAACTTCAGCAAGCCCTTCTCCCGCTCACCACGCTACCCGAGGTGATGTCCATGTTGGGGGATGCTTCTCAAATTGAAGACGTGGCTCGAATCAAAGACGAGCTTTGGGGATTGGTCAAGCAACTCGAGGAAGAGGTCAACCAGCAGGTTGAATCCGCTATGAACGATGCCAAGATGGCGTTATCCGGGGCCGAACTTCTCGAAGCCCTTGCCGATGGAACCGCCTTCCAGCGAAAACTCAGAGACGCAACGGGCCATGTTATCCAAGAAGCGATGCAGCANGCGAGGGAACAACTAGCAGCTTTCCTTGAGCCTGCTAGCCTTCGATGCCCTTTCGATATCTTCACCGGGACATGGCCTGCAAAAGTTGACCGCCAAACCATCGACGGTATCGACGCTGCCCTTGAGTCCAAATTGAAAGCGGAAAAAACCGACCATCTGGTGAATCTCGCCCGTCAACTCGGTCCTTTGAAACCTCATTGTGAACAAGCGGTGAGCCGAATCATCGAAGCTGACCAATGGCTCTCTCTCGCTCGTTGGGCCAAGCATGACCGTTGCGTGATGCCAGAGTTGGTTGACCATGGCCTTTGGTTGGAGGAAGGTCGGCATGTCCTGTTGGGCATGGAACCCGACCCCGTTACCTACGGGCTCGGTGCTGCCGCCATCAAGGAGGATCAACAATCCCTTGCTCTTCTCACTGGGGCCAATTCCGGAGGGAAGACCACNTTGTTGGAGTGCTTGGCTTACGCTTGCATCCTCGGTCACATGGGGTTGCCTGTGCCGGCGAAGAGCGCTCGAATTGGGAAGGTGGAAGCCCTTCACATTCTTGCAAAGGCCGGTGGGACCCAAAGCGCTGGGGCCTTGGAACAAACCCTTGTGGAATTGGCGACCGTGGTCAGTGACCCCACGCCAAAATTGATCCTCGCCGATGAACTGGAAGCCATCACTGAACCTGGGGCAGGGGCTCGAATCATCGCCGGCATGCTCCTTGCTGCAGAGGCTCAATCCGACACCACGATGTTGCTGGTTACGCACCTTGCTCCGGCCATCCTTGCAGCTACGGGGAGAGATGATTTGCGAGTTGACGGCATTGAGGCCAGCGGCCTTGGTGCTGATTTGGAACTCTTGGTTGACCGCACACCAAAGCGAAACCATCTCGCTCGTTCAACACCCGAACTCATCGTGAAGCGGCTGGTTGAGAAGAGCACCGGCGAAGCAAAGGCCCTGTTTGGCGACATCCTTCAGATGTTTGCGATTGAGGATTGATCAGGCCGGAAGGTCCAACTCCACCGCAAAGAGCGGGTCGGGGTCCGTGGAATCATGGTAAGCCACCACCACGCCGCCGTCGTTGAGGATGGCCAGTGAGGCGAAGTCGAACCGAATATCATTCCCTGCACCCGAGGTTGAGTCAAGGTCACCTTGTCCGATGTAGGTCAAGGTGTCAGGCGTCATGTCTTCGGAATAGCCACGCACGTGGTAAACGGTGTCGACATCGGGTCCGTCTGTCGACTGGTATCGAACGTTGAGAATGAAGAGGTCCAATTCGCCGTTNGCTTGGAACTCCCATTCCTCGATTTGTGAGGCCGTAGCGTCAAGGGAATACGTGTGGTTGGACCAGGTCAGCGCACCGTCCTTGGACATGTAGTGGGTGAAGGTGGTTCCTGTATTGGCCACACAGTGCAGCGTTCCTGTTCGGTCAATTTGGCAATACTCTGAGGGGAATTGGACTTCAAGTTCGTTCCACGAGAGAGTGGTATCCATGTAGGCGGCGTTTCCGTTGTTGTAGTATGAGGGGAAAATCAAGCCTCCACTCGGCATCGAAAAGGCTCGCATTTCCTTGTGAGGTTTGTTGACGTCCCAATAAGCGGGGAGGTCGGCCCCTGTGAAATCAAGGTCGAGTTCAATGACAGGGTCGCCTCCATCACGGTCGGGGAATTGGAAGGGGTAGTAGTTCAAACCGTCCACACTGATCTGTCCACCGGCGTTTTGGGTTTGGTGCCAGAAATTCGACACCACGATGCTGGCCCATTCGCCATCGCCAAGAGATGAACTGATGGGGCCNATGACCTCAACCTGCCAGGAGCGGTCGTAGAAGGGTTCCGTGATACGGTTGTAGCACCACTTCCACTCACCCTCTGACGCATCGTAGAGAATGGCATAGAATTTGTCCAGTTTGAGGTCGCCTCCGACGTAGGGAAACCACGACATTGAGATGATGTCGCCGTTGGTGGCTTGNACGATNCTGCCNTCNCCNAGNCCNTCNTGNCCNGGGTTNGTGGGAATGAAGGTTCGGCATTGACCGTCGGGAAGGGCCGGTGGAATGTAGGTGTCCCACATGTGACCCCTGTCGGTCGAGAACACCGGGTATTCGCCGCCAATGTTGAGGATTTGACCGTCAATGTCGGTGGCAAGGTAGTGCTCGCAGCAGTTGCCGCCGTAGGACGCATCAAACACCGCCCACGTGGTGTTGGTGGTTTCGTTCGTTCGTAAGTCCACGGTCGTAAACATCCGCTCAACTTCATGAGGCTGGGCGTCAACCCGTTGATAGGACTCCCAAATTGACGAATCAGGTTCGGAAGGAACGGTTCCACTTCCATCGCCAAAACAACCGGCGAGAAGCATCGACATCGCCATGGCGAGCACGAGGAGCAACCGGCCCATGGTGGTTCCTTGCTGGGGCGTAATTTGAAGCCGTCGCTTTGCGGTTCTCCGGGTCGAGTACGGCTTCAATACTGAGCCCACTTCGCTCGTAGCCGTTTCAAACCCTCTAACGTTCGAGTGCCCATCCACGTGAGGTCTTCGCCGTCGATGTGGTGCACACGGGGTGGGTTGGGTGTCAGGCCTTGGAGGACGTTGAACAGGGATTGACCTTCCTCAACGGTGAAATCATGCGGTTCGCTTGAAAGAAAAAGATCAGTAATACCGTGGTTGACGATGGTGGCGGCGTCCACTTCAGGATAGCCCGTGCCATCAGGGTCGATTTTTGGGACCTGAAATCCCGTACAAGTCAGCATGTTTCCGGCGTAGGTGTTGCCGTTGGCCGCCATCAATGGCTGATGCCAAATCAAAGGCAAACCGATGCGTTGCGTGGACGGCTCGTTCTCGCTGAGCATTGTTTCAATGCCGGAGGCCCAAACCTCTGCTTGCTCGGTACGGTTGACCGCTTGTCCCAATTCTCGAAGCATATCGGGCACGTCGCTTGGATGCTGTACGTGGCAGACAAAGGTCTCGAAACCTTGCTCTTGGCACCATTCGTACACCGCCTTGGGGTTTTCGTCTCTGTCCATCACCACCAAGTCCGGTTTTGCAGCCTTAATTTTCGAAAGCGTTGGCGTCTTTGTACCGCCAACCACGGGGACATCCGCCACGCCTTCTGCAGGGTGGATGCACCACGGTGTACGGCCGACGATGGAAGTCGCATCCAGTCCAAAGTCAAACAGTGTGAGGGTAAGGCTGGGGACCAGCGAAACGATGCGCACGGAGAATCCTCACTTGACGGTGAAATGCACCGTGGCTCCGTCCACCTCAAAGTGCTCAGCACCGGCAGGTGGATTGGCGCCCTCTGGATGGAACACACAACCGGCGGAGCGGGTTTCCGTGGCGACCCATGTTTCGTCTTCTGCTTGCATGTCCGGTGCGTTCTTCAGCCACACTTCCAAGTCGATGGTTGCTTCAATTTCCAGGTTGAGGTCCTTGCGCTTGGCTTGCACGCGCCGGACGATGTCTCGGGCCATGCCTTTGGAGAGAAGAGCAGGTGTGTCGTTCATGTCAAGCACCAGGCTAACATGGAGTTGCTCGCCTTGGGTTTCCAGTTCCACCGTTTGTGCAGCGAAACCCTCGCGTTCAACACGCTTGACCTCAACATCACCGCTCTCGACCAACACGCCCAACACTTCAGCACCGCCGTCGTTGATGGATGCCAACAGAGCAACGGGGTCTTCAGCGGTGCGGATGGCGTTGGCAACGTTGTTGACTTCAGCTCTGGCTTTGGGAGCAAGGGCTCGGAAATTGGGGGCCAATTCGATTTGTTGGAAGCGGTCCAGGTCGTCCTCAACACGAATGGATTCAACGTTNAACTCCTCGGCCAAGAGGTCGTGGAACGCCGAAAGGTCGGGGCCTGCGACGATCCAGCCCTGAGCGCAGGGCAAGCGCTGGCGACGTGCTCCGTCAATGCGAATTCGTCGGCCGGCTTCGGCCAGTTCNCTGACCAGCGTCATGGTGTCCTCGAGNCCGAGGTCCTGCGGTGGAAGGATAGCCGTGGCCATGGCCGCATCTTCGTCCCACGNATCGGCGGTGGCGCCTTCCAAACTTCCAGGAACGCCCAGCGGCCAATCGGCGGTGTGAACCGAAACTCCGGTGAGGTTTCGATGAATGTGGTCAACCATGAACGGNGAGACGGGAGCGACCAGTTTGCAGACCGTTTCAAGCACTTCATGCAAGGTGTGCTGACAAGACAACTTGTCGTTGCTATCGGCTTCGTCCCACAGGCGTCGGCGACTTCGGCGAACGTACCAGTTTGAGACATCGTTGACNATGAAGTCTTCCAAATCTCGGCAGGCTTTGTGGAATTGCCAATTGGTGAAGTTTTCGTGGTAGGCTTTGGCGACGGTATGAAGTCGCGACAAGACCCATCGGTCGAGNGCACTGCGCTGTTCTACAGGCACGTGTTGTGCTTCGGGGTCAAAACCGTCCAAAGCCGCATAATCGGCGTGGAACTTGTACACGTTCCAGGTCGTCAAGAACATCTTAGCGTAGGTTTCTCGAACACCGTTGGGGTCGAACTTCATGGGGTTCCACGGAGCACCTGCGGTGACCATGTACCATCGCGTTGCGTCAGCACCCTCTCGGTTGAAATGGTCCCATGGGTCAACGATGTTGCCTCTGGACTTGGACATCTTCTTTCCTTCAGCATCCAAAATTAAACCGAGTGAAAGGCATCGCTTGTAGGCCATGTTGTCAAACACCGTGGCCGAGACCGCCAAGAGCGTGTAGAACCAACCACGGGTTTGGTCAACACCTTCGCAGATGTAGTCCACCGGGAAGGAGGCGTTGAAGGTCGCTTCGTTATCGAAGGGATGGTGCCACTGTGCAAACGGGGCGCAACCGGAATCAAACCAGCAATCCATGACGAAAGGCTCGCGCTTCATGGGCTCCCCTGATTGGGAAACCAGNGTGTAGCCGTCAACAACGGGTCGGTGGAGGTCGACATCGTCAGGGCAATCGGGGTTCTCAAAACCTGCTGCCACTGCCTTGGCCACTTCATCTTGGAGTTCTTGTATGGAGCCCACGCACTTCATTTCGCCGCTTTCACTTCGCCAAACGGGGAGGGGCGTTCCCCAGTAGCGTTCACGGGAGATGGCCCAATCCTTGACGTTGCGGAGCCATTCGCCAAACCGGCCTTCNCCCACCCAGTCGGGTGCCCATTCGACCTGATCGTTGAATTTGAGCAGGTTCTCTTTGACCGCCGTCATGCGGACAAACCAGGAATCCATGGCGTAGTAGAGGAGCGGGTGGTCGGTTCGCCAGCAGTGAGGGTAGTCGTGAAGATAGTCCTTTTCGCGGTAGAGCAATCCGCTTTCGGGTCCCTTTCCGTTGCTTCCTTTCGGGGCGGAGAGCAGTGCGATGATGGTCTCATCACAGGATTTCACATATTTTCCATCAAGTTGCGGGTGTGTGCCTTCCACAAANGCACCGTCCATGCCGACCGTGTGGTGGGCGGGAAGACCTGCTTCCATACCGAGGTTGTAATCNTCTTCACCGTACATGACGGCGGTGTGGACCACGCCCGTACCGTCTGTGGTTGTGACCCAATCGGCTGCGAGGACCGTCCAAGCGGTGGTTGATTCGCCTCGAGGCACGGCTTCGGGGAAGAGCGGTTCGTAGGAGCGACCCACGAGGTCGGAACCGGGGAACTCTTCGATGACCTCTACGTGGTGGCGAAGGACTTCTTTCATCAAATCCTTGGCCAAAATGACCTCTTCACCGACCTCGGCGCCGCCGGCGCCTTTCCAAGCCTCGCCCGCAGCTTCCTTGATGCGNCAGCGTGCATAGGTGACATCAGGTCCGACCGCAAGGCCAACGTTTCCGGGCAAGGTCCAAGGCGTNGTGGTCCATGCCAAAACAGAGGCGTCGTCGTCGGTCAGTTTGAATTTGACATAGACCGANGGCTCTTCGACTTCTTTGTAGCCNAGTGCCACTTCGTGACTGGAGTACGAGGTGCCTGTTTGGGGGCAGTAAGGGAGAACTTTGTGGCCTCGGTACANCAAGCCCTTGTCGAACATTTGCTTCAAGGCCCACCAAGCGGATTCAACGTAGTCGTTGTGGAGGGTGACATATGGGTTGTCAAGGTCGACCCAATACGCCATGCGTTCGGTCATTTCACGCCAGGCCGCTTCGTAGGTCCAAACGGATTCACGGCAGGCTTGGTTGAATTCCGCCATGCCGAAGGCTTCAATCGCTTCGTTGCTCATCAAGTCAAGGCGTTTCTGAACTTCAATTTCAACAGGGAGTCCGTGGGTNTCCCANCCGCCTTTTCGTTCCACNAAGAAGCCTTCCATGGCCTTCCAGCGGCACACGAGATCCTTGAACGTTCGAGCGACGACGTGGTGAATGCCGGGTTTGCCGTTCGCAGTGGGCGGNCCTTCGAGAAAGATGAAGGGTGCGTTGTTTCGGCGTCCGTCAATGGAGGACTGGAAGGTTTTCTCGGAGGCCCATTGCTCCAAGAGTGCTGTTTCCAAATCCACGGCATTCAGTTCACCTGCCGATGACGGTTGAGCCATGGTTCACCGACCGGGGACTCGGTTTTGAACACTACTCCACTTTTTGTTCATTTTTCCCTTGTCCACTTGTTTTTGCCGCCTTTGAAAAACGACGAGCAGAACNNGGGGAATCAATTTTCGGCAAACGCCGGAGGGGTATCCTTCAAGTCCTTGGATGGCCACCAATGTCCATGGCGGGNAGGCGTGCCCATGCACAGGCTCTCGGATTGGTCGTGCTTTTTGTCATGAGCAGTTGGTTGAGCTTGGTGGCTCCAGCGGGCTCCGATATTGAGATCCTTGCTGAAGAAAACGTGGTCTTGGAAGCCGGTCAAGGCGATGAAATGAACCTCACGCTCACCACTTCGCCCAACACGATGTTCAAACTGGACCTNCCGGATGGTGAACCATTGGTGAACGCNGAGTTGAACTTCACCCCCCGTATNTTGCCCACCCAGTCTGGGTTTGTGTGGGAAAGCGAAACCCACTGGAATCATCCCGATGCCATCTCCAACGGTTCAAGCGCTTCAAACGGTTTCCTCACGGGTTCTTCACCCGGCATCCTTTGGGATTTCAACACCAACAATCAGGGCTGGACNTTCCANAATTCCTACACCGCACGGGTTTCNTCACCTGCTTGTGGATACAACGGTTCCTCGGGAGGCTCTCTGCGAACCTACGCTGGCTCGACGTACGGGACCTCGCCGACCGTCAACCTCGCAGGGGGTGCAAACGTGCCGTTCCATGCTTGGGTCCACGAAGGTCGCTCTGGCTGCGGCGAAACGCCCGACAGCGGTGAGAACCTCCAGTTCCAATACAAGACCGCTGCGGGTGGATGGACCGTGTTCCAAACGTTCAGCGGTGGCGGAGCGCAAACCTCCAACTTCCAATTCATGACCACGTTGCCGGCCGCTGCATTGCACGCCAATTCGCAATTCCGCATCCATCAGACCAGCGGCAGCAGCACGTGTTGCGATTACTGGTTTGTTGACGACGTCCATCTCGCCACGCCGCCCGAATCCAACTGGACAAGCCCAACCTTGGGCCACAAATCGGGTTCAACACAACTCCTTGCCGATGACACCTATGCGCCGCTTTACATCGAAGCCGATGTACCTGATGGCGCTTACCTCAACTGGTCGATTCTCAACACGGCGGGCGAGGTCATACCTGGAATGCTGGGGTCCAATGAATTCGTAGTCCCTCTCAATCTTCTCGACCACGACCTTGTGGACCAGTTCCGCCTCCATCTTGAGTTCAAGGGCAGCGCAGATGGTATGCCGGAGGTTCATTCGGTAGCAGGCGATGGTGCCTATCAAGAAACGTTCATCACCGACCCAACCCTTCGAGGTTGGTCCATCAACAACGGCTACTATGCACCCGGAATCGGTGTCGTTGGTTTGGACGCCAATTCGACCCTGACCTCGCCCTGGATATTGGCCAATGCACCGGTTTACGATGCGAACCTCGCCGGTACGGTCTACAACGGACAGGTGCAGGCTCGTTTCCATCCCGAGGACCCATGGGCAAACGTCTCGTTACCGTTCGTCCCCACGCCAAATCAACACACGATAGGCATGCAAGTTCGCGTGGTTTCCATCCTTCCTACCGACGGCAACATGAGCAACTTCACCGCTTGGAACGTTGAAGACCTCGCCATGGACATGTTCGGTGGGCAACACCCTGCGCGTCCGAGCCTTGATTTCAACCTCGATGAACGATACGAGTGGGGTGGCGAAGACGCCCGAGTGGGGACATGGGGCTGGCAGGACCGCTTTGCCAACGCCGAAGAGCGCATGGAGCTCACGCTCACAGCCGGTGCTCCCACCGACGCAAGGGTTTGGGTGCCTTCCAATGATTTGACTTCCTTCGGGTTTGCCTACGGGGCTGAAGCCGGCACGGTTCTTGAGATTGCCTTGTTTGTTCAGAACACCTTGGTCGCCAACAGAAGCACCAATTCAACCACCGCCGGTCTGTTCCATCTCAACGGCAGTGAGTTGGCCGATTTTACCGCCGCTCTTGCAAACGCAGGGAATTCGGTTGAGATCTTGGGAACGGACTTTACCGAGGCGCGCATCGAGGTCTCCGGCAATGGCGTCACGGTTCTGGCAGGCCTTCGGGCGACCTACAATGCGACGCACAACCTCGTCGCCGATGCCTCTTCCTCTTTTGTTATGGGCGTGAACGAGGCTCGGACCTCCGTCCAAAGCATCGGTGGTGTGCAAGCCATTCCACTGCCGTTCCTGTCCGACCAGCGGGGCGGCCTTACCGTGGAAGTTGTCAGCCTGTTGACCTCGAGCACCGTGTTGCTTGAGGAAGGGGCCATGGTCGATGCCAAGTCGGTCCTCACCCCATCAAAGGAGTGGCAAACCATCTCCACCGAGTACCAAGTCATCGGTGGCACCATCACCCATTACCGACTGGACGTTTACAGCAAATCAAGGCAAGCCACCGTGCTGTTCCCTGCCAGCGGCGGCGGTCATGCAGGGTTGGGCGACGCCGACATGCTTGAACTCCATCCAACCGACGCTCTCCAAGTCACCGAAGACGGCATGAACGTCATGACCAACATCACCTTCCGACTACGACCAATGTGGGACGATGAGGCTCAATTGACCGCCACCTCTCGACTTGTCATGCAAAGCGGCGTCGTTTCCATTCCGTATTCCCACACCTGGGGCGGATTTACAACCCAAGGTTACGAGAACGACCTCGAACTCAAGGCGGTTGTGTTTTCGGAAGACGATGTTGAGATGAGCCCAACTCGCCAATACCTGCGCGGCGGGGAATCGATGAATGTCTCCATCGCCGTGGGCTTTGAAGGCGTCTCTGACCAACGTGGCTTCGTTGACGGCGATGCAGAACTAACGCTCTACCGAGACGGTGTCGCTGTGCGAAACACCACCGCTGTTGACGGTATTTACTGGAATTTCACCGAAGTCATTCCCTTCACTTACGGGGACGTGGAATGGGAAGTCGGTCTCGTTTCCTTGAACGGTTCATCAGTGATTGAACCCTCCTCAATCAGTCGTGTCTTCACGGTGGATTCGGTGAAACCAAGGGTTTCGGACACCTCGATGTATCGCTATGACCACCGTACGCCAAGTCCAACCCAAGTCATCCAAGTCACCATCTCCGACCAACCTGTGCTACCCAATGCCATGACGGCCATGGTCTGGAAGGAGTGGATTGACGATGACAACATGAACGGTTGGCCAGACGAAGGTGAATTCTCGCCGGTCACCATGCTGGTACCCAGCGACTTGACGGCTCCTGACGGCGTGTACACCTTGATGATGGACGATACCGCTGGTAGCCTCGGGCAAAAAGTGGCCATTTACCTTGAGGGAACGGACCCCTCCGGCTACGCCATCCAAGACGGCGGCAGTGCCGAAGAAGGGGAGCAACTCTTCGTCTATCAATTGGCGGTGGACGGGGCTCCTGAATTGGCACCCGATGCCTTTTCCTGGGCCGATGGCCGCATGTCATGGCTTCATCCAGGCCAACCCTACGAACTCAACGTGAAGATCTCTGAACCCAACGGTGGCTCCGACCTTTCCACCGTCGAAGTCATGTTGGCCAGCAATCAAGGAAGCGATCCAATGAGCATTCAGTGGGCGTTTGAAACGGGTGAATGCACCACGACCTCCACTCACATTCTCATCGAACAATGCACCATGCTCGGACAAAACGGCATCGCTGACCCGTATGAAAACGACCTCGTTCTCAACCTCCACCTCCAATTTGGCTGGAACACTCCCGACCTCGGTGAAAACCGAAGAGAACCTGCTCTGCTCGTCGTGGACCGAGCGGGGCAAGAAGAGACACGTAATTTCCCTGAACATCGATGGCGCTTCTCTCCCGGTCTTGCAATCCCCGAGGAAAGCGTCAACCTTCACCTCACACGAGGGTCCTTCCTCGGCGATGGTGCCAGAGTTACACCCCTGACTCCGATGGAGATTTCTGGAGGACTTGTGTTTGCTGAGACCTCCACCGTTCCCAACTTTGAGTGTCAAGTGGATGTTCTGTTTGCCGGTCAAACCTATACCGCCATGGCAATCGATGGAGTTTGGTCCATGGCCTTGAACGCCCCTGCGACTTCAGGCTCCATGCCGATGACGTGGGAGGTCGGTTGTCTTGAAGGCCAAGGCGTAGACATGACCGACCAAGCAACATCCGTGAAGTGGATCGTCGTCGACGGTACAGGTCCAGAGCCACAAGAGGTCCTTTCGCCTCGGCCGCTTGCAATCCTTGGCGGTGAAAACCACGAAGTACGCCTCATCGTTCAGGAATTGGGCGGCCTTGACCTTCAATCGCTTGAATTGGTCTGGCAAGTAGAGGATTACGAAACGGGCGACGTAATCCGTTCCGGACGAGAACCTCTTTCCCTCGAAGGCGAGGACCTCGACGGGCTTCGTCTTGAGTTGTACACCGACATGAACCTCAGTGAAATCACCAACGCGATGCTGATTGACCGCATGGAAGTGAAAATCAGCGTCGCCGGTCGAGACCTCGCTGGAAACGCCGTCACAGGACTTGGTGGAAATCTGAACAACCCTTACCTTGCCACGTGGAACATGGAATGGTTACAACCAGAATTCACCGCCGCACCGTCCGCCTTGACCTACTCTCGTCTCTTGATGGAAGTTGGCGACACCACCTCTATCCAACTTGAGGTGGAAAACATCGGGTCGCTTCAGGGTGAAATCGGCGTGGTGTTCGAGGTGGTGGACCTCACGGGTGAGCGCATCCTGATTCAACGAACAACGGTCGCTGCAGAGGCGGGCGCCATCGGATTGCTGGCCGTCGATTGGAGGCCGGAATCTCCTGGCGTTCAATGGGTTGAAGCCACCCTCGATAACGGCGTGTCGGTCACTGGAACAAACATCGATGTTCGTGTTGCTGAAGAGCCGAGTTTCTCACAGAAATTGTTCGGCGATGTGAATCCCATCATCGGCAGCGTCACGGCTCTGCTCCTGCTCTCTGTGGTCATCACCTTGCTTGCATGGATGCGACGAATGACCGTCAATTCCGGTTCGAGGTCCGACTACGATTGGGACGAGTACTCTTCTGAGTTTGAAGAAGACTATGAGGATGATTACGAAGACGATGCAGACATCGTTTCAGGTGCTGCTTCAACCGCAGCAGCGGCCTCCACCTCCCAAGCCTCGTCGGCGGCTGGAGAAGAGGAGACCGACTGGGTGATGGGCGCTGACGGTTATTGGTGGTACCACGACAAGGCTGCGAATGAATGGTGGTACAAGGACGCCAATGGCGACATCGTCAAGCACCCCTGAGGGCTTTCGAGGCTGATTGGATGAGCAAGGTTGGTTTGCTTCAGTTTGACCCCACGGTCGGCGACCTTGAACAGAACGTGCTTCGCCTCTCCTCGCTTGCAACACAAGCCAAGGAAGCTGGTGCAACGGTTGGCATTTCAACCGAACTGGCGGTGTGCGGTTATCCGCCCAGGGATTTGCTGATGGAGCGAGATTTTGTCGAGCGTTCTATGACGGCTGCTCTCAACATGAGCGCCCCGCTACCGGTCCTGATTGGAACGCCGATTCCTGCCGAGGACGACCGAACCCTACCAACAAATGGAGTTGTTCGCTCCGGTCCTGACGCCACCAGCATCACCAACGACGAACACGGTCGTATCGTCGCCGAAAAACAACTTCTACCAACCTACGATGTGTTCGATGAGGCACGATATTTTGCTGCGAAAAATCGCTCGGGGCTTGCACGCTCGTTCGGCGGGTTTACCCTCGGAGTCACCGTCTGCGAGGACGCTTGGCAGTCCGCCGGGATGACGCCGTCGTCCTATGCGCAGGACCCCATTGAACACATTGCAGAATGGACCCGCCAGGGCGTTGACATTCACGCCACGGTCAACCTTTCAGCATCGCCCTTCCACACCGAGAAATTCACCACGCGTTTGGCCGTTGCCCGACATGCCGCCGCCGTACTGAACCACCCGTTCCTCTTGGCCAATCAGGTCGGGGGCAACGACGACTTGCTGTTCGACGGTCGAAGTTTGGTGGTGTGGCCCGACGGTCGAGCCGTGGTGGCCCCCTCTTGGCAAGAAGGGGTTCTGATCGTTGACCTGAACGACGCTAGCGCCTGTACCTGGGTTGGAAGTCATGCAGATGACGCACTCAGTATCGGCTCGGCAACACTGATGGTCCTCGAACCCGGCGATGACGGTTCAACCTTTGTGGACACCGTCGAGGAACTCACGAACGCCGTGGTGGCGGGGTTGGCTGATTACTGTCGTAAATCCTCCATCGGTTCCATTGTCCTCGGCCTTTCTGGTGGTATTGATTCAGCCGTGGCTGCATGCGTTGCCGCTGAGGCTCTCGGTCCCGAGAATGTCACAGGGTTGGCGATGCCCAGCCGTCATTCGTCCCAACACTCCATTGACGATGCCCTTCACACGGCCCAAGCCCTCGGTATGCATCATCACCTGCACCCCATTGACGCGATGCACACAAGCGTGGAGACCACCCTTGCAAACGTGCTCACCAACGGCCACCCCGTCGCTGGTGAAAATTTGCAGGCACGTCTGCGTGCGATTCTCGTCATGG
Source organism: Verrucomicrobiales bacterium (assembly GCA_002689105.1). Classification (GTDB taxonomy): domain Archaea; phylum Thermoplasmatota; class Poseidoniia; order Poseidoniales; family Poseidoniaceae; genus Poseidonia. Next base: position 22,711 of record NZEQ01000038.1, read on the forward strand.
GTTACGCCAACGCCAACGGCAGCATGGCGGTGACCACGGGAAACAAATCGGAAATCGCTCAAGGTTATTGCACGCTTTACGGAGACATGGCCGGAGGCTATGCACCGTTGGGTGATGTCTACAAGATGGAAGTCTATGCAATGGCTGAACGGTTCAATCAACGCGCCTCCTCTCTGGGCAAAACCGAACCGGTTTCCGCCTCCACGATGACCAAGCCCCCCTCTGCGGAGTTGGCTCCCGACCAGACCGACCAAGACACGTTGCCGCCTTATGAGCGACTTGACACCATTCTCAGAGCCCACATTGAAGGTGGCCAAAACGCCGATGACTTGGTGGCCCTCGGCCACGATGCTAACACGGTCATGGACGTGCTCACTCGCCTTGAGCGGAATGAACACAAGCGCTGGCAAATGCCCCCGGCTCCGCGTGTTTCACCTCGTGCTTTCGGTCAGGGCTGGCGACGTCCGCTTGCCTCAAATCACGATTGGCGGCGCGTTTCATAACGACGGTGAACTCAAGAAGTGGATTTTCCACGCTCAATCGTGCCCGGCTCCATCATGAACATCGCCGGGTACCGGTTTGTCGACCTTGACGACAGGGATGAACTCCAGGCGATGTTTCGAAGTCTTTGTCTTGACTTGGGGCTCAAGGGCACGGTGCTGCTCGCTCCGGAGGGCATCAATTTCTTTCTCGCAGGAAACCAAACCTCGATTGAACAGTTCACGCAAGTGCTGGACAAAGACGGACGGTTTGCTGAAATCCCACTCAAAGTATCCTACACCGAATATCAGCCGTTTAACCGGATGAATGTGAGGAAGAAGAACGAGATCATCTCGGTGGGTCTGGACCACATTCGCCCAGCTGACTTCACGGGAGAGGAACTCGAGCCTCGGGATTTCAAAGCCATGCTGGACGCCGGTGAACCGGTCCACGTTCTCGACACCAGAAATGATTACGAGTTGCGAGTGGGCACGTTTGAAAACGCCATTGACCTTGATATTCGGACTTTCCGGGCTTTTCCCGAGGCCATTCAACGCCTTCCTGAATCGATGAAAGATGAACCTGTGGTCATGTTTTGCACGGGCGGCATTCGATGTGAGAAGGCCAGCGCCATCATGATGGAGGCGGGCTTCACCAATGTCAAACAACTCAAGGGGGGCGTGCTGGGTTATTTCGAGCAGGTTGGTGGCGACCATTGGAACGGCGACTGCTTCGTTTTTGACCAGCGTGTGGCGGTGAACCCTTCGCTCGATGAAACCGAAGTGGTCGTTTGCTTTGCCTGCCGGGAACCGCTTTCAAAAGAAGAACAGAATTCACCCGACTACGTCATAGGAATGTCCTGTCCTTATTGCATCGACCGAGCCCATCTTGTGCCCATCAGCGATGAATGACAATCCAATCGTCGGAGAGTTCTCCGTGGCTCCATCGGTGCCATTCATGCCCGTGAGCACCATCGTGAGCGATGAACCAGGCTTGGGTTGGAGAGAGGACCAACGTTCCATAATTCAGCGCTTGCGATGAGTTACCCGCTCCGGGCCAAGGGTCGTAGGCAAGGCGCATGGCTGTGCCTTCGACCGCCCACAACGCCATGCCTTGGGCCGTTCCGTTGATTGAACCGCTGGCGATGACCACCCAATCTTCACCGACGGGAGCCAAGCCTCTGATGTCCGATGACATCAACCCGGGGGTTAAGTCATGCAGGACTCGGCTGCCATGGGGCGTGCCGTCCGTGATGCACACCTCCATGCCCTGGCTGGGCGTCAGACAATCGAAGAGCAACCGCGTACCCGTGTTCGCCACGCCGACCTGTGCACCGGGTGCCTGAACAACGGTGCTCAATTGAAGGGTGATGCCGTTGGCCAAGTTGGTGGTCCACAGGCGCGCTTCGTTGGCGGAAGTGATGGCGTCGTAGACGAGGTTGTCACCGATGAGATGCAAGCCCATGCCCTCGCCAAGATGCGTGTCGCCCGAAGCCGGTGCAATTGAGGTCAGCCAAGCATGCGTGCCGTTGTCGTACAACTGCAGAACCTGCTTGACTCCGCCTCGAACACCGACGGCCAAAACATCGTTTCCGACGGTGAGGAGGTTGGAGAGTTGGGCGCTCCCAAAGTCGTTGATGGTCCAAGCGGTCAATGCGCCATCAACACTCAGCCGATAGGGTTCAACGTCCCCGTTTTCATCGGCAGCACTGAACCAAAGCGCCTGACCGTCGGTATGAATCCACGCTTGACCCATTTGACTGAGCGCTGAGAGGTTGGCTTGGACGGCCAGCGCCACCTCGGGACTCCAGGACGGCAAGATCACATCGTTTTGCAAGTCGCTACCGTTGGTCCACACGAGTTGGTTGCTGGTGGAACGGAAAAGCATCCCTTCCCCCCAAGGCAGCGGGCTCCATGCCTCCACCGCACCCAAGGCTTCGGTGCCGTTGGCGGTTCCGTCGGTCACCCAGAGTTGGCGCGGGCTTGCTCCATCCGTCGCATCAAACAGCACGCGTTCCCCCTCTCTCAACACCGTCAGGCCGAGGTCTCGGCCGGGCAGGGCGTCCCCGTTCGGGTGAAGGTCGGCCACCATTGTCGTCGTGTTGGTCTCCGGACGATGAACGTGAAGTTCGCAGCCGTTGACGCCGTCGTTGGCGGCAAAGAAGAACCCCGAGAAGGCGCTGGACCACACGGCCTCATCGCAACCTGTGGTCATTGAATTGCCGGCGCCAACAAACACATCGCTGACCCGTTCAGACCTGAGCGCTTCGAAACAGAAATTCAGTGTTTCACGCACCTCGTCTTGCTCGAGCATTCCGTTGTGGGCTTGGCCGCTTCCTGCCCCGTCGTCCACGCCGAATTGAATCACGAAGCCGTCAGCACAAACATAGCTTGGGGCTGCGACTTTGTTGACCAAAGCGGTGGCGCCCGTCGTTCCATCGGTACCGTCACTTCCGTTCAGGCCGTTGTCACCGATGCGACCGTTGCACAACATGTTCTGAGTGGCCGTCTCTTCATGCTCAAGTTGTTCGTTGAAGTTCACATCAAGGCCGCTTAGGATCATCACGCCACCCTCGGGACAGGTGAGGTTGCCCACGGGGATGGTCGTGGTTTCCAACCGCTGAGGCACGGCATCAAGGCCGCCGGTGCCCGGTTGGCCCTGCGGTCCAGAGAGACCTCGCATGCCGTGGCAAAGAACGACGGTGTCCATTCGCTCGCCGAGGTCCAGCATGCCGTTTCCATTGACATCGAAACCGGTATGGAGGCGAGAACCACCCTCGTTGCAGGGTGCGAGCGGTTCGAAAGGTTCGGATTCCACGAGCCATGGTGTGGCAAGGGTTTCTTCAGGCGCTGCATCGATGAGGGCATGGTTGTAGACGGCCAGGAGCAAAACCGCCACCAGGCTCAGGCTTTGAAGCACCGTGAACCACCGTCGATGGCGGTGATTTTGATACTGTTCTTGTTGTTCTTCTCCTTCGGAATCCGTTGGAGATTCCTCGTTGCTTTGCGATGTTTGCATGACCCGAGAAAAGGGCGTTAATCGTTCTTAATCTACCGCCGTTCATCATCGTCTTTGGTTTGAGATGAGGGGTGAGTTCATGAGGCTTCAAGGGCTGGAAAGCCCATGGAGCCGCCCCAGCGTCTGCTGAACCAATTGGCGGGCGAGGAAGGGAAGACGCGACAAAAAGCCGCTCGCCTCGTCATCGACTTGGCGGACACGGCCAAAGCCGAGGGCTACCTTCCGGTGGTTCACGCCCACGTCTCCGGGGTCTCGGTCATCACCGGTGGCCATGGCCTGCGTCGTTTTTTGCAGGATTTGTCGGCCGACGGTGATGGTGAAGTCGCCATCCCCACCACGCTGAATTCGGCGGGGTGCGACCGTGAGAAGATGGAGGAGATGGACATTGAATGGCCAGATTTTCTCAAACAACAATTCGAAATTGTCCACGCCTACGAGCAACTCGGAATTGACGCAACGTTGTCGTGCACACCCTACGACCGAGGCATCGAAGGCGAGCACGGTATTGCTTCGTGGGCGGAATCCAACGCCGTCTGTTTTTCCAACACCTGGACTTCACTCATCACGAATCGAGAATCTGGACTTTCAGCCTTGGCCACGGCCCTGACCGGTTTTGCCCCCCGTTGGGGTTTGCATCTCGAGGCCAACCGCTCACCCAATCTCCTCGTCCATCTCGACTGTGAAATGAACCACCTTGCCGACTGGTCGGTGTTGGGCGATTGGATCGGGAAGCAGGTTCGCCCAGATTGGGACATGCCCTATGGCCCCATGCCTTACATCATCGGACTTCCCTCATACATGTCCTTTGCTTCCAAGAAGGCGTTGACCGCTGCTGCGGCTAATTACGGCTGCGCTATGTTGTGGGCCGAAGGCCATACCGTCGCACCTCCACTGAAGCAACGGGATGACGGGACCTATGTCCCGCCGGAAGGTGGGTGGCAGGGCGAACTCAGATTTACGGCGGACGACCTTCGCCAGCGGTACGACGACCTCGCTCCAAAAGGCCAGGTGGATTTGGTGGTCATCGGTTGTCCTCAAGCCAGTCTCGAGGAACTTCGCATAACGGCTTCAGCCGTGAGGGGTCACATGGAAATGGGACGTAAGATACCAGACCACCGCCTCTGGGTCTTTACCAGCGGCGAGAATTACGAACTGGCGCTCGCCGACGGTACCATTGAACTCCTCGAGGAAGCGGGGGCGCTGCTGCTCAAAGATACCTGTCCTGAGGTCACGCCTTACAACCGCAGCAAATACAACCACCTACTGACCAACTCCCTCAAGGCCGAACACTACCTGACCAGCGGGCTAAACCGATTGCCAACCTCGGTCATGCCCATCGAAGACTGCGTTGCTCACGCCATTGACCCTTCTCTGAGCGAAGGCGAAGTTCCCGTTCTCAAAGCCAAAGCCCAACCTCAACACGCTTCAGGGAAAACGCACCGAACAGGGGAGGCGGTGCTGACGGGCTCTGGTTTGCGCTCACAAAACGCCTTCACCGTCAAAGGCCGTGCTTTGGTCACCGACGTGCCCATCACCTACCTGGGTTATGTTAATCGAGACACGGGGGTTATCGAAGAGCCCGGTCATCCTCTTGACGGTGTAGCCATTGAAGACACCGTTCTCATCTATCCCAAGGGTTCCGGTTCCACGGTGGCCCCTTACGTATTGATGGGACTCATCTACACGGAAAAAGGACCCAAAGCCGTGGTGAATCGAGACATTTGCCCGCTCACCCTTCCAGCCTGTTCTTTGCTCGGGCTGCCCTATGGGCATGGCTTTGATGAGGACCCGTGCATGGTCGTCAACACCGGTGATACGGTTGAATTCCGTCGTACAGATGCTGGCGTCCAACTCAAGGTCGTGGAGCGTGTAGAGGAATGAATCAGCGGGTGGTCGTGACCGGTGGTGCCGGTTTTTTGGGGGCTGCTCTCGTTCAACGCCTGCTCGCTGAAGGACACAGCGTGGTCGCCCTGGACAATTTCTGGCGCGGTTCCATGGAGAACTTGCGTTCGGTGATGGACCATCCTCACCTTACCGTGGTGGAGGGCGACGTGACGGTGGACGATGACCTTGACCGGTGTGCGCAAGCTCTCGGTGGGGTTGACTTGGTGCATCATCTGGCGGCCATCAACGGTACGAAGTGGTTTGATGAGGCCGCAATTGATGTCATTGATGTCAACATCAACGGCACCTTGGTGGCGCTTCGGAAGGCCCAGGCATGGGGGGCTCGCTTCGTTTTGGCCTCCTCGCCCGAGGCCTTCGGTGAAAACGAATCGATGCCGTTGCGCAACGATGATGAAAGCAGATTTCCTTCGGCATCCACGCACCAACGTTTCTCGTACGGGGCGAGCAAGTACCTCGACGAGATCGCCGTTCAGCACGCCGTTCGAAACGGGCTTGATGCTCGAATTGTCCGTCCCTTCAACGCTTACGGGCCCACCATGGTCGGGGACGAGTACGGCCAAGTGGTTGGCATGTTCTTCAACGCCGTGAAAGAACAGCGAGCCATGCGCCTTCACGGCGATGGGCTTCAGACTCGCAGCATGACATACATCGACGACACCGTTGAGGGCTTCTATCTTGCAGGTGCTTTGGAGAGAGGTGTCGATGGAACGGAACTCGCTGGACGCAGTTTCAACATCGGCTCGCACGAAGAGGTGAGCATCCGGTATCTCGCTGAAAGCATCAACAGAACGGTGGGGACGATGGCGGTCGATATGGTGATTGGCGGCGGCTATCCCGGTGATTCCCAACGCCGACTCCCCGACACCTCAGCGGCCAACATCTCTCTCGGATGGGAACCTCTCGTTTCGCTCGCGGACGGCTTGGCGATGGTGTGGGCCCAACTTCAAACAGGGCCGTAGTGCTTCTCAACGCGCTGTTTCCAGCCTTGAGGCGACGGGGTCATGTCATCTCGGCCGTGTTGGCAAAGGACGTCCAATCCACCGGCAGGGATGGTGGTCGTGGAGAACCACACCGCCTCGACCTTGAGCACCGTAAGCGTGGCAACTGCGTCAGGGAGGGCGTGTTCTTCAACAAAACTGGCTTCAATCGCTGCCACCGCTTCCTGAAGCAGAAGTGGTTGTTCCGGTACGGTTTCAAGTGGAAGGAGGAGGCCTTCGTCTTCGCCTCGAGGGAGCGGTGTCGCCGTCTCGTCGACGATGGTAGCGCCCCGGGGCGTGGGAGGCATCAGGTTGAGGACAACGGTCGAACCGTTGCGAAGGTTGTGATGGGTGTCTCTGGGACGCTTGTCCTTGTGAATGGAAAAGGAGGCGGTGAGGTAGGGTGGGGTGGTGGACACCTGCATGACCGATGAGAGCGGGGCGAAGTTTCGCTCACCTTCACCGTTCAGGGTGCCGGCAACAACGACCGGTCGGGGCGAGAGCACGCTGTTGAGCCAGATGCTTCGGTCAACATGTTCCATGGAATCCACCGGTAGACGATGGATCGGTGGAGCGCTCTCTGGCTGGTCACTAAACCAGCGGTCGAGGGTGCCGTTGGCGATTTCCTCGAGGGCATGGTCATTGAACTCAATGTAGGCTTCCCATTTGGGGATGTCCTCTTCTTCGCCTCGTTCCAATTTCCGTTGAATGGAGGCCTGTGCATAGGTGTTGCACTTTTTCAAAAACGACACGACAGCGGTCCGTTCATCGGTCATACGACCACCTCTCTTCGGGCTTCATAGGTTTCTCGTGTCATGAGAAAGACAGCGGGATTGCCGCCCCAGACTTCGTTGGCAGGCAGGTGCTTGGTCAGCACAGCTCCGGCGGCAAGAACGCTTCTCTCACCCACGTTGTTGCCCGGGATAACGGTGGCGTTTCCACCGATGACGGCGCCATCGCCCACGTGGATGGGGTGCCATTTCCGACGGTCGTTTGAGGGTGGGAATTTGTCGTTGAGCAACACGGCGGATGGTCCGATGAAGACGCCATCTCCCAAAACGCATTCGTCAGCGATGTAGGCGCTTCCTTGGACTTTGCAACCTCGTCCGAGGACCACGTTTTGGCCAATATGAGCAAGGGCGCCGATGGTGCATTCGGGCCCGATTTCAGTGTTTTTACCAATGTGGCAGGGCCACCATGCCACGGCCCCCTGGTCAAGGTCAACTCGTTGACCGGACAGCGGAAGGTCGACCATGAGGCTCCCTCATTCGCCGAGGCCAAGTTCTCGCATGAGCATGCCAACATGCCCTTTGGCCTTCACGTTGTAGCGGCACCACGCCAGATTGCCATCGGGACTTATGACGAAGGTGGAGCGGGCGCAACCCATGTATTCACGACCGTAGTTCTTCTTGAGTCGCCACGTCCCAAAGGCTTGGTGAAGGGCCAAGTCCTCGTCGACGAGCAGCGGGAAATTGAGTTCTTGCTTTTCCACAAAGCGCTGATGAGATTTGCCGGAATCCTTGGATACCCCGAGGACCACATGATCTTCCCCGTTCAACCTCGCCATGTTGTCGCGGAAATCACATGCCTGCGTCGTGCAACCCGGCGTTGAATCCTTCGGGTAAAAGTACAGAATGACGGTTTTGCCATCGTCAAGGTATTGTTTCAAATCGTGAGATTCGCCGTTTTGGTCGAGGGCAACAAAGGTCGGTGCTTCGTCGCCGGGGCTGAGTTGAATGGTATCGCTCATGCCACAAGGTCAGATGCCCGCCACTAAAGGAATTGCTTTACAATTTCATACAAATTCCACCCTCTTTTCTAATTCATTCATCTGCAGTGCCGCTTTTATGCATTATGAATTAAAGATAGACCATGTTGGGTAATTCAACGAGTTCCGACCGATTCTTTGAATAACTGGCAGAGCACAGAGGAAGTTATGGTCGGTGCGCGTATGTCCCGTAAAGCGCGACGCCACTTCAAGAAAATTCAGCGGGCTGATAGCAAATACGGGCTCCAAGAAATTGCCAGCGCCATTCAAACAGACCTCGACAAGCGACATCTCAGCTACGATGAGGCGTTGATGTTGGGCAACATGATTCAAAACCGTGCCGACCAAGTTCCGGGCGACGGTATTGTGTACGCCATCTCGGACCGCGATGCTTACCGCCGCACCCTCGAACTTTACCTCCGAGACGCCCTTTTGACGCGTACCGAACAATTGCTGTTGTGGGAAGAACGCCGCCGCTTGGGTATTTCAGACACCGAACACGACGCTCTGCTCAATCAATTGCTGGCCCAGTGGAAGCGACAAGGGAAGTCGGTCACCATCGACCGCTTCCAAAAACCAGACTCTGGAGGTGCAGACCCTGTCTAAGGCCGTGCTCCCCGTCTCTTTGGTCATGGTCATGCTGATGGCCAGCCTAACACCGTTGGCTGTAGCCGACCAAGGGCGCTCAACGCCCGATTTCATGGTGACTTCATTCACCTTGGACGACGCTGGGTCGATCAACCTCGGCGGTGGAATTGAAGTTGAAGATGCCACCCACGTTGTTCGTGTTCAGGTGCAAAACATCGGCCTGGGGGCGGGTCAGGCTACCCTCACGCTCCTGCTCCAAGGGACCTCATCATCCGGTGATGTCGTGTTGGACAGCACCGACCTCGGTGTCATCAATGCGGGCCAGTCCAGTGCAGTGACGGTGTTTTCCTGGTCAGCAACGCTCGGCAACAACCAGATTCTGAAGGCTCGCATCTCCTCTGCGGCGGATGTTAACACTGGCAACAACGAGGACCAACTCATCGTCAATGTCAGCCGGTACCAGAACAGCACTGTCCCCAACCACGACATTCCCACGCCATCGGGAGGCGGCAGCAGTGTGGTGTGGTCACCGACGATTCACGACTTCAACGTCGATGTTCTCAACAGTGGCGTGAAGAACCAATCTGCCAGTTTTTATCTCAATTTTACCGAAGTGGGTAACCCGAGCAACACCTTCAGCACACAGTCCGGTATTTTGGGCACCGTCCGCCCCGGCTCGCTGCATGCCGGTGGCGCCATTCCTTCACAAGTGAATATGCAATTTGATGCAACATCGCTCTCTGGACAATACGCCGTTATCGGCGAAATGCACGTCGTTGGTCTTGCCTGGTCGAAATCGATTGAATTCCTTAACCAAACCGTGGTTTTCTCTTCCTTTGACTTCGAACTCACTGCAGCACACGACCGTAGTGTTGAGCCAGGTCAAACTTCGGAACTCACCTATTCTGTCAAGAACACGGGCGTGAGTGTCGACAGCTACAGCATTTCTGCCACGGGCGTGAGAGGATGGATCAGTTCGGTCTCACCTTCAACCTCAACCCCCACCGCCATGCCCGGCGACACCCGTTACATCTCCGTCTATGTCTCAGTTCCCGCAACAGCACCTCGGGACCATTCAGAACTCGTCACCTTCACGCTGACCTCTTCCAACGACAACCAAATTTCAAAGACGGTAACCACCACCGTTCTTGCCAGTGAATCGTACAATGTCAGCGTTGAGATGGACGACGACACCAAGGATTTGACGCCAGGTCAACCCTTCCCTCTTCAGGTAAAGGTTACCAACGAGGGCAACTCGGATACCGTGTTCTTATTGTCCGGCGGTATTTCCTCAAACCCGCTCAATTGGGACCTTGAATTCTCCAGCACATACACCGGCACCTTGGCACCCGGTGAATTCGTCAACGTCACGCTCACAGCAACACCTCCGGTCATCAAAAATCCGCTGGTCGAGGCCGAGTACAACGGCCACGGCGACACCGTTTCGATTTGGGCACAAGCCGTATCGGTTGACGGTGGCGTGCCAAAGGTGAATTCCACGCCCGTTCAGATTCTTCCTGTCATCGTGGTCGACCCCGGCCTTCCGACCAGCACGATTGACATGACGGTGGAGCAGGTTTTGCTCGCACAACAGGGTCAGGGCCTTCAAGAGATTTTGGATTTGGATGTTGAAGTGAGACACAATCTCGCCACTGAACTCTCGGAAACGGTCGACACCACGTTGTCACTTGGCACCCCTGTGTTCACGTCAGACTCTTCCGGCGGCTTTGAGGAGGCCGCACGCTGGTCCATTGGCTTGACTCCAACCTCCCTACCCGGCATGAATTTGGGTGAAACGGCCCATGCTGTCATGACCATCCAGGGTCCCGCTGACAATTACTCCGTCGCAGGTTCGTTGAGCATACCGCTCACGGCCACGCCAGCGCTGAGTGCCGCCCACAGCAGTTCAAACGTCCTGCCGACGGCCATCACCCAAACCTTGACCATCAATGTCCCGCCGGTGTTGGACGCTGAGGGACACAACGGAACCACCTTGGATGCGATGGTTGGTGAAGAGACCTCCTACGAAATCGACTTGTCCAACACGGGCAACAACATGACCTCCTACCGTATTGCTCTCGCAGGTGTCCCCGACGGCTGGGAAGTCTCCTTTTCTTCCAGCAGCATCATGCCATCCACGACGGTGATCGATGTGCCTGCAGATGTGGCGAATCACCCGTCGAATGTCACTGACCACATCGTCAAGTTCCCGTTGGTGATCACCACCGACCCCAATGCTCCTGCTAACAGCGTTGAACTCATCACCATTGATGTGGAAGAAATGAGCACTGGGGCGTACATCACGACGTTCGACGTACCCGTTCGGGTGGGTGAAAAGGTGAATGCATCGCTCGCTCCATCCAGTCAAACAGTCAACATGTCCATCGGTGAAACCATCACCACCAGCGTCGTCATCAGTAACGACGGAAACACACCAGCACAGTTTGGCGTTTACCTCGACACGTCCAATGCTGGAGAAATCGAGTTTGTTTTGGAGACGCCAACCGTCATTCAAATCGGTGCTGGATACGAATCCACCGTTCGAGTCCGCCTCTCCCCAAGCTCTTCGGCCCTGGCTGCTGCAAACTATTACGCCACCGTCTGGGTCTCCAACGCTGATTCAGGGCTCAACCTCTCCGCCAATATCCTCGCCAATATCAGCGAGCAGCACGGCATTGTGGTAAGCACCATCGATGAGATTGGCGTCGTACCTGGCGAGGCACAAACGGTCGACTTCTCCGTGGTCAACAACGGAAACCTCGTCGAAAACATCGTCATTGAAACCAGCGTTTTCAAAAATTGGAGCGTTACGCCAGCCAGCATTCCGCTCACGCTCGGTGTCGGCGAATCCTACAGCGGCTCCATCGAAGTTCAAGTTCCGGCGTTGGGCGGAGAGGACAGCATGCTGAACGGTGAACTCTATCCGGTGACAATGCGAGTTCTCAACGCATCAACCCAAGAGGAGTTAGAAGTCCACGGTTTCAACTTCATCGTCGCTCCGTTGTTCATCGTGGAGGTCGAGGATTGGCCAACGACGATGGATTATCACCGTGGTATCAGCCGGTCATGGGACGTAACCATTCTCAACACGGGCAACAAGGACGTAGATGTCAACCTCACTTATGCGCTCTTCCAAGCTGGATTGACCACCCCGAGTCTGGATTGGGAAGTGGAGTCGACGGCTCCGTCCACGATTTTGCTTGAACGGGGCGTTCCAACAGAGTTGACCTTCACGGTCCGAAGCGTCGCAATCAAGCCTCCACTCACGTTGGCTGCGAACCTTGTTTTCACGCTTGAACCAAAGGAAGAAGCGGTTCAAGGGAGCGCAGAATATTACACCGAACTTCGAATGAATCGGTTCTTTGAGCAAGGCGATACCTTCGTTACTCCACCTCAAGACAAAGGGGAGCAGGTGCTGCCCATCACGTATTCCCACATCCCATCAGGTCCCGAAAGCGCTGCCGCCTATGAGTTGGAACTCTGTCGTGCGGAGCGTCTCTTGGATGTTGATGATCTCGGCCAGAACGCTTCGCTTTACGGATGGTCGTTTTCAGTTCGTATTGACAACACGGATTACCCGTTGAACATGTCAGCATACTGCGGCTCAACCTCCCTTGGTCCAGAATCTCGAATCACGTTACCCAGCCGTCAGCCATGGGTCACAAATGAGCCGATTCAACTTGTCATCGATACCCCCGACACCCCGAACATTCTCTCTGGAGACGGTTGGGACCTCACCTTCCGCTTGTACCATCCCGATGAAAACAACGGATACATCGTTTACGAGGAGGACACGTTCACCTACGAACTGGCCGTCTTTGCAAATCCGGGTATCATTGCCCAGGGTCCCTCAGATCCCGACGCCTTCCTTGAAGGCGTTGAAACGACCTACTCCGTCACCGTCCGAAATCAAGGGACTTCCAGAGCCCTCGGAATCTCGGCTGCGTTGGATTGCCACGGTGATGTGGATATTTTGAGCACGCCTTTGCCCTATCCGTTGCTGAATTCCTCCCAAGAACACACCTTCACATGGAACGTAAAACCCATCACCATTGACTGGTGGGAAGTCCAGAAAGAGATCCTTTGTGACGCTACACTCACCTACGACTATGTGGGTACAGGCAACATTGAACTCGACGATAGTTCTGCAGCTTTACGTGAATCCGGTGAAGAGTTGGGTCGAGAAACCGTTCAGTCTTGGTCGCCCGACCTTTCCATTGCCTTCGTCGCCTGTGTTGTCGCAGCACTCCTTTCGTTCATCTTTGTTCGATTGTCAAGCCAATCAGAAAAATGGCAACTTGGTGGCGTATACACCGGTGTCCTCGCCTTTGGATTTGCCTTCCACCTCTTCAATGTCCAATATTGGGGTCCGGCCGTGCTTGCGCTCTGCGCCCTTTGGATTTGGCGAATGACCTGGAAGAGCAGCGACGAGTTCCGTTTGATTCACGAGGACTACCAGCGTGCTCGAAAGGGCGTCTCCACTGTGTATTCCGACCACTTTGAAGCCCTCAAAGACAGCCGCCGCCAACTCACCATCATCCTCTCTCTTCCGGTGTTGGGCATGTTGGCCATCGTGCTTGGATTGCCGCCACAGTTGTCGACTGATTCCGATAACCTCGTGGTCATGGCTTCGTATTTCTTCGTCATCATGATCGGCGTTTGGTACCTGCTCAAGCGTTCCGACAAGATGTACGGCAACTTGTACGGTCGTATGACGGACGCTGAAATCAAATCCATCCGTATTGAGCGCGACCTCGGAGACCCTGCGCGACTTCTGAACGACCTTGCCGATGATGGTCTTGATTTCAGTGCCATTCTCGGGGAAGACGCTCCCGAGGCCGAAGAGACTCCTCTAAAGCCTCCAGCTCAAAACCTCATTGCCCCGACATCAACGGAGGTGGAACGTGATGACTGACGACGGAATGGAAGTCCCAGAGGACGTCATGCGAGAGGAGCGAGCCTTGCGTGAGCAGGGCATTCGTGAGGCCTCACAGACATTGGAACGCATCGCTCGGCAAGCCGCCAAACGGGAGAACCCTTCCCTCGCCGAGACGGATATGGACCTCAGCGAGGCCAAAGTTCACCTGAGCCTCCATCAACTCGGGAAAGCCAAGAAGACGCTCAAGCGAGCCGAGCGCACACTTGAGGAATTGGAAGAGGATGTTTTGCACCTTCGGCGTAGCATTGCCATGCTCCACCGGCTGCTGGTCCACAAGCACATCTCGCTCGAAGAGGCAGAGCGCATCCTCTACAAGCTACGAGAGGCCACCGCCGCTGCTGAAATTGGAGATATCCGTGCATCCACCGATGAAGTCGAAGATTTGCTTGAAGACATGATCGGCGGCAATACCTCGACGCTCAATCCCTTCCTGTTCCGCCATTTCTGGATGGGCGTGGATACACGTTGGCCTGCTGGTGGTGAAACGGGTGTCTTGCTCGTTCGAATCATCAACGATGGGCCCATCCCCATGCCAATGTTGAGACTCAAACCACCCGTTCCAGAAGGATGGACGGCCAATCCTCCGAACGTTGACCTTCCCATCATCGCACCGGGCGGTAACATCCCTCTCAGGTTCGACATTCAGCCGGATTATCGCCTCTCATCCGAGGACATCCCGCTGACCAGGAAACTGTCCGTGGCCACTGCTTACGAGATGCGCTCCGGCGAAATCACGGTCACCATGCGCATTCAAAACCGCTCAATGGAACCGCTCTCCGAAGTCCTCCTCACGCCGTGGATTCCATCCGGATTTTCCACCGAAGAAGTGCCGTTCATCCGCAATCTTGCTCCCGACGAAGTCGCCGTCATCCGCATGCCACTTCGCATCAACCTTGGTCAAGGAGGTGCTCTTTGACCGCATCACGTTCCACCCGCAGAGGCGGGAGGCAAAAAAAACAAAAAATGGTGAAACATATGAAAAACGAAATGAAAAACGAAAACCGCGACAATGTTGCGGCCATCGGTATTGGTGCAATGATTGTCTTCATTGCGTTGATCTTGGTCGCAGCAGTGGCTGCTGCTGTCATTATTCAGACAGCAGAGAAGCTGCAGCAGAATGCACAGACCACGGGTGAAGATACAACCGACATGATGGCATCGAAGATTACCGTCAAGTCGGTGGTCATCACCAACACGGATGATCTGTACGTGACCTTTGAGCTGGCTCCCGGCTCGGACCCGGTCACGGCCACGACCATTCAGTGGTTGATCACCTGTGACTTGGGTGGTACCGGTGCAACGGACACTGGCGACTTTGCCGGTGTCGGTACGACGACCGGTGCCTCCGACCTCACGGGTACCTTGCAGGCCACCATCCTCAACGGTGCGACCTACACGGTGCAGCTCAACCCTGCCACGTGCGTCCCAACCGCCAACGACCAGCACACGCTCAACGTCCAGTCCGGAACCGGAGGTTTCACCTACGAAGTTCTGAACTACGGCGGCGGCGTCACAGACGGTGAGGTGGTCATTTGAAGACCAACACGCACGCTGACTCCATGAAGGACGACAAGGTCGCAGCCATCGGTATTGGCGCCATGATCGTCTTCATCGCTTTGATTTTGGTCGCTGCCGTCGCTGCAGCCGTCATCATTCAGACCGCTGAGAAACTCCAACAGAACGCACAAACCGCTGGTGATGACACTGCGGATGAGATGAGCGGGAAGATCATGATCAACACCGCTTACGTCGGCACGGGAAGTGCTGCTGCGAACACGGACGAGTACCATATCGTCGTGCGTCTCGCACCTGGCAGTGACCCCACGCCGGCTACCGGCATCTCCTACCAAGTGTTCTGTGCCAACGGCATCGTTGAAGGCGCACTCGCCAACACCGATGTTCACGTTATGGAAACCGAGAACGACATCACTGGCAACCTCTTGGTTGGTGTCGGCTACATCGTTTACATCGATGCCGACGACGGTGCTGTGGACTGCGGTCCTGACGCTGTCTCCACGTCGCAGTTGTACCTGCACGTCCTGAACGGCGGTACGACCTACGAGACGCTGACCGTTGACGACACCTCGCCTGGCGCCCTTGTGGTTTGATCACTTCTGAGAGTCTGTATTGACTCTCAGAAGGAGGTTATCACATGGCATGGCCATTCAGTGGAAACTCGGGTGGAAATAAAAGTGCAGACCAAGCTTTGAGCGAAGAGCGCCTGAAGATTTTGGCCAACGTGGCCATTGAACAGGTGCCGTTCCCCGAACAGGGAATGCTCACCGAAGAGGATGCATGGACGATTTCTCCCGGGCCAACCCGCGCACGAATCAACAGTCAGCAAAGCGTGCCCAACGTGGCTGCTTCGCTTGCACCTGCGCCTGCGCCGGTGCCCGCAGCGCCTGCGACGGTGGACACCTCCGGCCTTGAGCGGCTCATCAGCAGCCGTCTCGATATGGTTGAGGATGTCCTTCGCATGGTTGAACACCGACTTGATGAAGGTGTCAACGTAAGCGAATCGTCTGGAGGTCAAAGCGAAACGGAGTACGAAGGCGATGACGAAGAGGGCGAAGGCGGCGCAAGCGGCGATCGCATCATCACGGCCAGTGGTGAAGTGGTTGAAGTTGGCGGCACGTCTCGCATGATGGAAGACGACCAAGGGCAGCTCGTGGAACTCTACGAGGCACAAGCCTTGGCCGCAAATCCATTCCTTGTCGCACCACGTTCAAGCGGTTCTGGAAACGGACAGTCAAGCACCGGCGCGCCGACCGTGGCCGCCTTGTTGCTCGACCACATGTCCGGTATGGCAGCGGTGAGTTTCACCCAGAAAGCCATGGAATCTGGAATGTTAACGCAAGAAGAAGGCGACGACGTTTTGGCGATTGTTCAACTTGCAGAACCCGGCGACCCGGAGACGGCTCTCGAAGACCACCTGCCTCACCGACAGTTGTTGGTGTTCTCGGCACTTGTGTCATCATGGCGCCAACTCCACATGCTTCGAGGTGAAGAGTGACATGGGTGCTTCGGTTGGTGTAGGGGGATTGATCATCGGCATTTCGATGCTGGTGGTGTTCTCCATGGCGTATCAAGCCATTTCGTTGCAAATCGATTCAGGTGTTGACCGAATCGAGGAAGCCGACGAACCAGCACCAACCTTTACCATCGACGATGCGGTGATTTACACCGGCGCCATGGTTGATGTGACCATCGTAAGCGGTGGAGCAGGCTACAGCAGCGGAGGCACCATTGAGGCCTCCAGTGGAACAGGTGGGTTTTCAGCGACCTATACGATTGATGGTTTGGGAGCCATTACTTCCGTGGTGATCACCAGCCACGGAAATTATTCCTCGCTCCCAACACTCGTCGTGAACGGTGGCGGAACCCCGACTTCCACGGCCAGCCTCACGGCCGTCCGCGGCAACGTTCTCTACGCCAACATCACCAACACCGGTTCGACAACCATCGCACACGATGATGTGTGGATGTTCCTTGATGGACAAGATCCGACGCTGTTTTCAACGGTGTACAACCCTCCTTTGACCGACCTCTGGTTTTCGGGAGAAACGCTGTTTCTGGACTGGTTTGATACCGGCCTTCCCGGCGACGAACGAATCACGATGACCGTGGGTCAAACCACGGTTGGGCACAGTTTGTGGTGATGGTATGGCTGACGGAGGTGCTTCTTCAATGATCATGCTCATCACGGCCTTGTTGATCTCAGGAGGTGCGGGCGCCGTCCTTGTTTCCGAGTGGAGCGATGCCGTCCGTGTGGTTCAGGTGAACGAACGTGCTGCAAGCGACAAGGGTCAGGTCAGTGTAGAACTGGCCGGAGACCCGGCCATGGTGCCATACAACAGCACCTCTGACACCATCACACTGTTCTTGTTGAACACCGGAGAACACAACCTCGACACCACGGACTACCAAGTCCTCGTCGACGGGAGCCCCCCTACATCAACCACCGAAAGTGTCCTGCCGAGCGGGACCGATTGGAACCCCGGAGATTTGTTACGAGTGGTGTTGACCAACACAGCCTGGACCTTTTCTGACGGCGAAGACGTTTCGATTTACTTCGTCGGTGCTTCTGAAACCATCAGGGGCCATACCCATACGGTCACTGTCAATGCGGAGGTGAGATTGAATGCCTTCCCCTGAAGAAAATCCATTCATCACGGCGCACAAACCGGTCGAGGACGGCTTTCCTTTTGTGGTTGAAACCGATTCACTGGCCGACTCCATGGGGCTTCGTTTGCCGAACCGTTCGCTGTACTTGCTGCAAGGAAAGGTCGGTGCTGGCAAATCGCTGATCGCCCAACGCCTCATTCACGGCATGGTTCAAAACGGGGTCAAAGTGCTCGTCATCACAACAGAATTGACCACCCGAGGCTGGATTGAACAAATGGAGAGTATCGGATACGGCATGACGGAAGCCATGCGCAAGGGCCAAGTGATGGTCCTCAGCCGATACGGGACCATTGCTGAATCCCGACAAGACGTGACCCTTCAGGACGTGCTGAACAGTCCGGCGGTACCCGCTGCCGACGTGATCGTGCTGGATTCTGCGAGTTCGCTGATGCCGTCCGTTGGGACCAAGGCAGACCACTTCGCCTTGATTCAGCAACTTCGTAAGATCGCCTCTGACGGACGTTCGTTCATGCTGTGTGCGGACCCCGAGGAAATGGATCATTCGCTGCTCCACACGTTGCGAGCTTCGGCCGAAGTCGTGTTGGATTTGGAAAATGCCATGATCGGCGGGGAACTGAAGCGCAACATCATCATCACTCGCTTCCTGCGAGCAGCGGGTCCCATTCAAACATCGGTTGGGTGGCGTGTTGAACCCGGCATGGGCTTCATTGTGGACATCACGGCGGTGAGCTGACGAGGCGGTATCATGGCGGACGAACCACGATTTGCAAAAGGCGACCTCAACGGCGTCATGGCGGCCTACCCGCACGTTGCAGAATGGGTTCGAGATTTTGAGATGCGCTACGGCTCGCGCCCCATTTACTACGGCCCACTGGACCGAGACGCCAAAAAACAGCGCCCACTCAACCTCATTTACGTCACTCGAGAGCCGATTTTTGTTCACATTTACGAGCCACCCGCCGACGATGACGGCGGTGGGACCATCCTCTGGTTTGGATTGGAGCCTCAACTGACCGAAGAAGAGGAGAACATCCGTCGAGAACTGGTGGAGACGTTGCTGCAAGAAGCACCGACGGCTCCTTCATTCACCACGGACAGTGAGTTTGAGAACATCCTCCAACAGATGATCGAACGGTACACAATTTTGGACTCCGAAGCCAACAACCTTGTCCGTCGGCAAGGGCGACTGTGGGAGATGGTCGGTATGGACGACAAACGGCTCACGGTTTCTCAGGCGCAGCGCGAGCGTCTCAACTACGTCGTGATTCGGGACTTGATTCGGAACGGACCGTTGGAACCCTTGCTTTCCGACGAGATGTTGGAAGATATTCACTCGGTGGGTCTCAAACACATTCACATGGACCACAAGGTGTTTGGCATGGTCACCTCCAACATCCGCTTCAGGGAGCGAGAACTTCTGTCTCGCTACCTTCGTGCGATGTCCGAGCGTATCGGTCGCCCCGTTTCCGATAACAAACCCATCATTGACGGTGTGCTCCTCGACGGGTCCCGTATCAACATCATTTTCTCAGACGACGTTTCCATGCTCGGTCCATCGTTCACCATCCGTAAATTTGCGGAGGAGACCATATCGGTCATTCAGCTCATCAAATGGGGCACGATGTCGGCTCAACAGGCCGCTTACATCTGGATTTGTTTGGAATACGGCATGTCGGTGCTCGTGTCGGGAGAAACTGCGTCGGGGAAAACCACCACCCTCAATGCGATCCTCCCGTTTATCGACCACAACGTGAAGATTTACTCTGCTGAAGACACGCCTGAGGTCAAAGTCCGGCACAAAATATGGCAGCGCCTTGTCACTCGTGATGCGAAGAACGAAGATTCCCGTGTTGAAATGTTCGACCTGTTGAAAGCCGCTTTGCGCAGTCGTCCCCGCTACATCATCATCGGTGAGATTCGTGGTGTCGAGGGTGCAACAGCGTTCCAAGCCATGCAGACGGGTCACCCGGTCATCGCAACGTTCCACGCTTCGTCCATCGTCAAGATGATCCAGCGTTTCACGGGCGACCCGATCAACGTCCCGATTCGCTTCTTTGACAACCTCAACTTCGCTATTTTCCAAGAGGTCGTCGAAGCCCCCGGTGGTGGTATTGCCCGACGTATCACCGGAATTGATGAGGTCATCGGCTACAACAAACACAGCGACGGTGTGCTGACGCGTGGTATGTTCGAATGGGACCCCGTCAAAGACAAACACTACTTCCGTGGTATGTTCCAGTCTCACTTGCTCGAAAACAAGATCGCTGCCATGGCCGGTTTTGCGAACAAGCGAGAAATCTACGACGAAATGCTTCGACGTGCTGACGCCATTCAGCGCATGGCCGACCGTGATTTGACGCACTATGACGATGTGTTTGACTTGCTTGGCCTGTACTACTCCAACGGTTGGGACCACTTTAGCCGGGCCATTGACACATGGGTTGGCGTCAACCACAACTGAGGATGATGAGACATGGAGCGCATGCCGATTTGGCAAATTGCCCTTCGGCGGCTCGAGATGCCCGTCTCTCGGTTTCTCTCTCTCTACGTCGCTCCCCTCGTGGTGGCGACGTTTTTCATTTCCATCCTGCTCGTGTTCCTGACCGGTGGGTTGGCTGAAGGGGCCCTCTTTGCAGGGTTCACCGGGTTTCTCTTCGTCATCCTGCTCACGGCCATGTCGGCCCTTGCAGCCGTGATGTTTCCCCTTCTGGAGGTTCAGCGCTCCGCCACCCTCATCGAAGAAGAGATGCACATGTTCATCACGCGTATGGGTATTCTGTCGATCGGTGAAGTGGGCGCACAGTCAATCTTTGACATCCTCAAACAAATGAGAGATTACGGTGAACTGGCCTCTGAGGTCAAGCGCATCGAGACGCTCGTGGATAAATGGCACACCTCGCTTCCCGAAGCGGCCCGTATCGTCGCCCATCAGAGCCCGAGCCCGTTGTGGTCGGATTTTCTTGACCGGATGGCCTTCTCGATCGAGGCAGGTCAACCCATCGACGAATTCATGCGCTCGGAGCAAGAGACCATTGCCGAGCAATACAACACGCTCTACGACACTCGTTTGGAGTCGGTCGATACGCTCAAGGAAATCTATGTCTCGCTCAACACGGCCGGCCTGTTCGGCCTGGTCATCGCCGGTATCCATCTCGTTCTCTTCGAGGTCGGTGGCGTCGACGATACGCCGATTGAAATTGCGAGCCGCTTACGATTTTTACTGCTCGCTTCACTGGTGTTTCTGTTTATTCAAGTCGCCGCTGTTTTTGCTTTCCGGGCCACGATTCCCAAAGACGCCACCTTTGCCAGGGACGAGATGGACACGCCGTTTCGAATCAACTTTCGACGTTCGTTCTTGTTGTCAGGTGCCATTTCCTTGGGCCTGCTGGTGTTGGCCGTTCTGACGCTGATTTGGACTTGGGCGGTCATCACCTCGCAATGGGACAAATACGGCCTTCTTTTCATTGCCCTTCCGTTCACGCCGTTGTTGATTCCAGCGTTCATGGTTCGTCGGGAAGAAACGCAGATTCAACGCCGAGACGAGACCTACCCCGATTTCATTCGTGCGCTGGGTGGAACTGCACAAGCCCGTTCGGCCGAACCCTCGGCCACCATCAAGGCGCTCCGAGGCATCGATTTTGGTATGCTTGACAATTCGATTGACCGCCTTGAGAAACGACTCGCCACGCGTATCGATTCCGACCGCGCGTGGGATTACTTCACCGCCGACACCAACTCCGCCGTCATCTCCCGTTATACCCGCATCTACATCGAAGGCGCCCAGTCCTCTGGCCAACCAGCTGGAACGGCCGAGATGGTGTCGCGGAGCGTTGGCAATCTCCTGTCCTTGCGCAACCGACGTGCGCTCTCAGCCAACACGATGTGGGGCGTTGCCATCGGTCTGTTGATTTCCAGCGTGGCTTCGCTCAACGTCACGACCTCGATCGTCCTTCAACTCGGCGATGCCATCGCAGGCGTGGCCACGGGGTTGGTCGATACCGATGTGGGTGCGCTGTCTGAGTTTTCAGGCGGCATCGCATTACCCGTGATGGAGGATGCATCGTCGGTTGATGACAACATTCGGATGTTCAAAATCATCATCTCACTGCTGATTTTGATGCAGGTTGTGACCGTCTCATCGATTGCGACTCGGCTGCGTGGTGGTACCCGGATGAGCGCCGTGGGGCAGATGATTCAACTCACGTTGGTGGCCGGCTTTGCATCCCTCTTCACTGCCATCGTCCTTGAACAAGCAAGCAGCATCTTCAGCGTCTAGTGAAGTGGGAACATTCATACCCCTTTTCCCCCAAGTGCTGCTCATGCAAGCACCCATGCCCCCTCCTCAAGCAACAGCCTCCCCTTACCAGCCACCAGCGGCAAGCATGGCCAAAGGGAGCATGTACACCTTCCAAAAATGGTTGATGATCGGTGCTGCGCTGTTGGTGTTCGCCACCGTGTTCGCACAATTTCCGCTCTCT
Organism: Verrucomicrobiales bacterium; assembly: GCA_002689105.1. Taxonomy (GTDB): domain Archaea; phylum Thermoplasmatota; class Poseidoniia; order Poseidoniales; family Poseidoniaceae; genus Poseidonia. The sequence continues at coordinate 45,010 of NZEQ01000038.1, forward strand.
TCCTCTGAACCCAGCATTACAGATTACGATTTGTCCGATGAAAAGGAATCTCAGCAATACCTCGACGACGTTGACAGTTTCGAAGGTCAAGTGGCCCTCTTTGGCGCCATGGCGACCATCCTGCAAGTCAGTGCTTTAACCATGCTTGGCTACGCATTTTTCAGAGAAGCTCAGGAAGATGACGGTCAACACGTCGCCGTGCGTATCACGATGATTCTTGCTGGTATCGTGTTGGTGACCAGCATCGTCGGCCGGAGCTTCTCGCTCTTCTGACCTCACCGCTTCATCTCTTCTCGAATGCGCTTTTTGGTGGCAGCCCACGAACAAATAGGGCACGTTGTCAAATCGTGGAATCGTGCCGGGCAGTATTCCCTGCCGAAGAAGAT
>NZEQ01000039.1 GCA_002689105.1 Verrucomicrobiales bacterium
CCTCGTGGTTGGTCCGTTCCATCTCGGCGTGCGTCAGGCTGTCGATGAGCTTCATCGTCTTCCAGCCGTAAGGGCGCCAGACGTCCATGCCCTTGATGGGGTAGCGCTTGTCGACCAGTTCTGCGGCCTCGACAATGAACGGGTACCACTCGTTGAAATTCTCGCTCTTCGAAGGAATTCCCCGCTTTGCTTTGCGCTGGCCCATGTTCTCGGGGCAGACTTCGGTTTCATCAAGATGACGCTTCATCTTCAGCGTCATCAGCCGACTTGGTCAGGGAAAACAAGGCAATCACGGCAGCGCCGCACCACACCACTTCAAGCACCAAAAACGCCCACTCATCGATGAGAAAGGCACGAACACCCAACAAGCCAGAACCGAAGGCCATGAGGAAAAGGTAGAGCGGTTGTTTACTGTGGAGCACATTCCGAGTCTCCAACAAGAAGGCAAGAAGGATGCTCAACATGCCAACATAAGCAATGGACTGGGAAAACCAACCGTCGGGAGACACGACAAATCACTTCTTCCGCATGATCAAGAATAGACCACCCAAAAGGACAACCAAGGCGACGATGTCAGGAATACCGATGCCACCTGCGGTGCCGCCCACGCCACTCATGCTTTCGGAGAGCAGCGAGTAGGACCATCCGTCGGACTCGCCAATCTTGTGAGGACTCATGAGATTGAGGCGAGTTTGTTCCTCTCCCCTGCAGGTTCCAACCTCACAAAGGGAATCAAGGGCATTGGAAAAGAAGCCAATAAGGTTCAACACACAAAACACAAGTCCACCGGCGAAAACAAATCGAAGTGGACTCTTTTTCGCCGAAGGCACCGGTGGCATATCCAAGGCCACGTCGAGGTCGGGAAGAGGAATTGCAGGCGTGACGGGGGCGGCTGGCCCGATGACTTCAACCAGCATATCGGTTGGTGGTGCGACTTCGGTGACGGCTGGAGTAGGGGCTAAGACGGCGTTGGCATTGCGAGGTTTGACCGGTTGAACAGCGGCGATTTTGATGCCGTAAATGCGGTCCGCAAGACTGACCAGCGTTGGGTCATCGGCAATATCAGCCGCATCAATTTCTCCATCCAACAATTGTTGAAGACGATCGTGAATCGACGACAATGGCAGGCCTCCGTATGAGATGCGTAAGCGCTTCCCTTCAAGAAGCCTCCTTTCAAGAGAAGGTCAAAAAAATGACAGAATCACGCTTCTTCATCGTTGTACTTGTTGAAGAGTTCCTGACTGACCAGAGCCGCTGAACAGTGCGGGCATCGATCAGCTTGTCCCAGCATGGTTGGTTGAATTGCTAACACGGCCAAGCAAGAAGGACAGGCTGCTAACATCTCTCCATCTTGCAGGTTAAAAGAATCCATTGGATTAAGCCGCAGATAGCCCATCCGGTATCCGGGATGCCAATGGAAGAGCGCACGTCGCCCCGAACCAAGAGCAGCCCAGCCCATCAAAAAGGCAAACAACAGGCCGGTAAAGGCACCGTAGACAAGAACTTGCAAGACATTGAGGAAGGCCAGAGAAGCGAACATCAAACTGGCGAGGAACAAGATGACCACCGCCGGCCAGTAAGCCCACGGTTTTCTATTTCGATAGCCGCCGTAAATCATCAAGCCCGAGAAAACCCCTGTTCCGATAAAAATCGAGCCCACGGTTCCGCCAAGATACCCCATCGATGCCAAAGCCGTGGCCAACAAATACACCACGATGGCCCCGTCAACGAGAACGATGAAACTCGTCCCGCGGTGAATGTGGGCAATAGGGTCGCTACCCGGGGTCGGCGTTGGGGCCGAACCCGCAAGGACCATCTCATCCGCTCGGTTGCTGGCCACGATTCTTCCTCGTGTGAGGGGCATTTGAATCATTTGTTTCATGCCTGAGTACGAAGCGAAGATGTCTTGACGGGCCGCAGGTTGGCCGAACCATGGCGCTGCGTGACACCGACGTTGAGCAGAAGGGTACCTCCCTGCTCGGTCAACGCATCGTTCTTGGCATAACAGGCGGTATCGCAGCGGTCGAAACGGTGCGCCTGGCTCGTGAGTTGCGTCGTGAAGGAGCCGAGTTGACCGTCATCATGACCAATGCAGCCCAACGCATCATCACGCCGTTGGCCGTTCGTTGGGCATCACAAGCGGAGGTCATCACCGACTGGGACGGGGACCTCAGCGCCCTCAATCATGCAGATGCCGTTTTGGTTGCACCTGCAACTCGAGACGTGATGGCCAGCCATCTGCACGGACTCCAACACGGACCGCTCATGATGGCTCTCTCCGTGGCTCGTTCACGAAACACACCGATCGTGATGGTGCCCAGCATGCACCAAGACCTCGCCAGGGACCCCGTTACAGACGACGTTGTCGATGAACTTCGCAAGGAGGGCATTCATGTTCTGTGGGGACCCGAAGAGGAAGGGAAGCGAAAATCCCCCGATGTTGAACATACGGTGGCGGTCTTGGCACACCAGACCAACAAGAAAAAACCAGGACGAAAAAACGTGGTGATCACCTTGGGAGCCACCCGTTCCCCCATCGATGATGTGCGCCATGTCCAGAACACCAGCTCTGGTTCAACCGGTTGGGCATTGGCCAGCCACCTCCACAAGCACGGCCACGATGTGACATGTGTCGCAGGTATCACCACCGTCGTTGCACCCAGTTGGCTTCCTTTGGTTCTTCACTGCCCGACACCAGAATCGATGCTCGCAGAGTGCAAAGCCCTCACCAACGACCCAATTGATGCATGGATTCACGCTGCCGCCGTCTTGGATTACGTCGTAGAAAACGCAGCCGAAGGAAAATTGGCCAGCCAACAAGGAACCCTAAACCTACCACTGGTCGAGAGTTCAAAGCACATCATGGAACTCAAAGAGGCCTGCGCATCAGCCGTTCGCATCGGATTCAAACTCGAATCCGGCATCAAGCAAACCGATTTGATTCACCGGGCCTATGCTCAAATTCAGAAAGCCGGAATGACGGCCGTGGTCGCCAACCGTTTGGAGGACCTCGGTAACAACGAGAAGCCCCGAGGCTACCTCGTCGACCAGCAAGGCGCCCACTTCGTACTGAATTCTTCCGACGACCTTCACGAGGCCGTCCAGACACTCATTGAACGTGGCAAGGAGGCATGACCTTGCGCCGATTTGCCGTTGTTGGGCACAGGGCCATGTCCAAAGGGAAACTACCACTCAACGATTTGGCAAGCGGAGCAGGGCGCATGGACGTGCTCATTCGTGCCCTTATGGCCGGATTGATGACCAGTCATGGTCTGCGAAAAAACACCGTCGTTGTCCTGCACCTTCTCGGAGGACCTGGCCCCCCAAGACGGATAAAATTTGATGGTGAATCTCTGAAAGGATTGCATGCAGAAGAGCGTTCTATAGCAGGCACCATCGGNAAGGTCATCGCCACACCTTTGCCACCGATTGGCCATTGGCAACCCATCACTGCGGGTATCAGTCATAGCGGGGGAAATTTGGATTCCACCTTACACGAGTGGCAAGACCATCCCACGGTTGTTCTTGACGCCGATGCCCCACGCCTGTGGTCAGAAAAAGCGGCATTGGCGGAAAGTAGCACACCCAGTGAGCGTGATGTGAACTTTGTACTCAGCGACGATCAACCCCTCGGCGAGATTGCTTTGGAGAACGTCGTGCTTCGGTCGCTCGGAGACCAATGGATGCAAGGCCATATGGCGATTGGCGTCGTCCATTTTTTGATGGATGAGGGTGTTGAACTCAACCTTTGATGAGCCAACGGGGCCAACCGTCAACGGTGGACTCAAGCCCGTGAGCAAGAAGGTCCTCATCCAGTGCAAATGGATGACTTTGAGGCCAAACAGCCAAACAGGATAAGCTGGCCTTGTCTTCCTCAACAGCATCGCAATCGCCAGCGGCTACGGGTGAATGGTCGACAGAAGCGGCGCCGATGGTGAAGGTGGCCGTGGCCGTGGTATCTTCTACGTCAAAGCGAACCGCATTCCGATACCATCGAACACCAAGACGGGTCGTAGCCCACGTTCCGTTCCATGTGCTGGGAGCGTTAACGTTGAGCATCAAGTCGCCGTTTGAGAACGCCTCAAGAAGGAAAGATTCCGGGTCTTCCAGCCACCTGTCATCGGTCTCAGGCTTTGGCCATGCACTGAAGTAGCCCGTGTCAAGTTGGCCGTGTGGTCGTCCCAAATTTTCCGCTCGAAGCGGAAGCACCGCAGCCGCACGCCCTACGGCCTCAAGGGTCGCTGCAACAGCCACCTCTATGCCCGCTGGTTCAAACGAGGTAAACGATGAGGCGATGGCCGGTACGCCGTACAAACCTGCTTCTCGTGCGGCACCCATGGTCCCGCTGTNATANGCATCTTGAGAGAGGTTTGGACCGAGGTTGACGCCCGAGACCACCATTTGGGGATGCACGCCGGGCACCAGATGATTCAGTCCGCCGTCCAACGCCACGATCATGGTGTCACACGGTGTTCCGTCGAGTTCGAANAGATGGACGGGAGTTTGATGTGAATCAAGCGACCAAGCCTCCAACAGGTCGTCTCGAGAACGGAGGGGCATGGGTTTCATCAGATTGATACGCATGCCGGTAGCGGAGTGATTTCCAGCAGGGGCCAACACCACCAGGGGATAACCTGCAGCGTGCAAGGCCTTCACCAAAAGCGAAAAACCGACGGCTTCAATTCCATCGTCGTTGGTCAAAAGAAGCCAACCGCGTTGTGCAGCCATATCGTTGCCTCAAGCCGGGTTGTTTTCATTGTTCGCTTTGGACAAGGACGCTTGTTCTGAGGCGACCACCACCGTCATCAAACCGGCCATCAAGACCAGGCCACCCAACCATGTCCACTTCCCGGGAATGCCGGCGTCAAAGAACACCCATCCGATGATGGAACCCAAGACGGGTTCGAGGGTAACAGCGACGGAAACGATGAGGGGGGAAATGTATCTCAAACATGTGTTCAACCCCGTGTGTCCAAGCAAACCTGCAACCAAAGCGAGTAAAAGAAACCAAACAAAGAATTCACCGTCGGTCCAACCCGTTGCACCAAACTCGCCGAAACCCTGTTCCAACCACCATGAGAACGGCAAGAGCAGAACAGCAGCAATGAGTGTCACGGGAAAGGCGTAAAGGAAAATTGGCAACCATGTGCGAAGAATCCTTCCAACAACGATGTATCCAACCACGAAAACAGCACCTCCGAAAGCCAGCATGTCACCAAACACGGTAGCGGTTTGGTCGCCTTGGGAAGAGCCCGTATCCATGAGCGTGATAGCGGCTCCTACAAAGCAAATGAGCGCTCCAACGGTCTCCATTCTGTACGGTAGACGCACAGCCTCAATTTGCGATGCGAATAGCAGCATTCCGACGACAATAACCAGGGGGTGGGCCGTCACAAACAACAGAGAGTGCGTGAGCGTGGTTTCATCCAAACTGGCCACCCAAGCTCCGAAATGGGCCGCNAGAGCGAGACCGCTCAAGCTCAAGAGCGTCCAGGTACGTTTGGTTTTGAACTCCACCGCAACATCTTTTTCGATGGTTTGGAGTTGATACAAAAACAAGGGCAGAAGGACGATAGAAGTCAACTGCAACCGCCACGAGGCCCTCAAAAGAGGAGGAACTGCATCCACATGTTGGAACAGCGCCCCTGCACTCGAGACACCAAATACAGCAGCGACCAGAAGGCCCCAGACCCAGCGTGGTGTGCTGGAAGACGACATGGTGATTCACGCTCAGGCTTCCGCCGAGGATGACTCGCCACCGATGACGCCTGCTCGCTTGAACAGGAGGTATATGGCAGCTCCAACGGCGACGTTGATGAGGATCAAACTGGCCATTCGGATGGTGTACCAGGCACCTGAATCTGCAAAGTTCTCAATGCCCATGATGGTGCGCATACCGTCATCGTCGTACCAGATGGAGTCGACAAAGGAGAGGATGCTCGATTCCGTTCCAAAGAANGCTTCACCGGTCAGTAAACCTGCGGCNACCATGAAGGTGCTCANGAGAATGAGAGCCCGTTGCTTCTCCGCAACGGTGGTTCCTTCCTTTTCCTTGAGCGCATCAATGCGTGGTTGGAGTTTCTTGTCTTCCCAACGGTCTCGTGCCACACCGCCAATGAGCATGGGCAGGGTGTGCGGAACGTCGAGATACATGCCCAAACCAAAGGATGTACCCATGCCGGTGGCCCATTCAACGAACATACCGAGAAGGAAGCCAAGAGCAAGGAGGGTAAGGTCGCCTTGGCCCTCTGCGAAGATGACCGAAAACGTGGCGAAAGCGTTGGCTTGGGGAGCAATCAACTGGATGCGTCCCTCAGCCAGTTGGATGGAGAGGAAGATGGCCACACCGGCACCGATGATGGCACCAGGGACAACACCCATGATGTTCCCTTTCGAGATGTGATAGGGTCGGTTTCCAATGTAGAGGCTGTTCTTGTAATCACCAATCACGGTCCCGGACATTGAGATGGCAGAACCAAACACGGTGGTCCCAACAAGACCCAAAAGAACGGCGTCTTGCGTGTTTAGACTCAAGAGGTCTTGGAAGTTGAGGAAGACACCAAGCAACATCAGGAGGACAATGAACGATGTTCCGGAGACCGGCTCGATACCCGTTTCACCCATGACACGAACGGCGATAGCACCCAGCATGAAGGTGGTCAAAATCAACACCAAAGCGAAGACCAAAGCAGCAAGCGGGGAAAAGCCACCAATGGAGAAGATGATGATCATGGCGAAGAAGGTGACACCCATGAAAATGGGAATGTGCTTGAGTGGCCATTCNTACCATCCTTTGCCTTCCATGTATTCTTGGCTACCNTCGCCCTTGAACGCTGCACCGATGTCCGTGAAGATGTTGGCAAAGGTGCGCCACATCTTTGCCAGTCCGAACATACCACCGCCGACGATGGCACCGATAGCGATGGTACGAACCGTCTTAGCAAAGGCGATCATCTGCAGGGGAGCAGAGCCACCACTGGCATAATCTTGGATGGGGATGTTGGCTTGTTGCGTTGCATCGTAGATAGGGACGTTCATGAACACAGCCAACGGGACGAGGAAGAACCAACCCACGATGGTACCGAGGTTGACCAAAAACGCCACACGGGCTTTCATGAACCAGCCGATGGCAAACATCGACGGCGTCAAGGCNACCCCAATGTAGGTGTAGGCAAATGGATTCCATGCCGTTTCTTCCGACCAGTGCGTTTGCTTGAGGGAGATTCCGTCAACCGTTCCTGAGGGNTGGTGNATTTTACCATGGGAATAGAAGCTCGCCAGNCCAATATCACCGTAGTGAACGGATTCAGCGATGAAATCAAGCAGAGCAATCTTCCGGTCATTCAACCAAATCAAAGGGTACTCAACAAGGAACAGACCCACCATGGTGANCACGGTCCAGACTCCAATCGTCTTCAGGGAATCCCGTGCATGTTCAACCGCCCCCGTGCTCACATCAGAGGAGATATCAAGCATCTTCAGGGTCGCTTCAAAACCTGGGAGAGGAAGCGGGTCTTCAACCAACCATACACGTCTGAAGATGATGAAATACATGACACCCAAGAACCCGGCGAACATGGAAGCGACAATGCCGATGAACGCCAGTGTGAAGGCCTCACCATCGTCGAGCGTTACCAAAGGCCCATCCGCTAACGCATAAGCGGGTTGGCTGGCCAACAAGAAGATGGCAGGGAAGGTGAAAATGAAGCCCGTTGAAGCGTGGGTGGCCCCTGTTGTGGCCGATGTTGCAATGTTGACTTCGGAAGGCGACCATTTGAGCGCCATACCCAAGAGGTAAGCGATGTACCATGCTGCGGAGATGGCCAATCCGAGTTTGAGCCCGATGTAGGCGGTAACACCGGAAAAGATGGCACCGATACCGATACCAATCATCACTTTCGGCGTATTCCAGTGGGAAACTTCGAACGATTCCTGCAAGTTTTTTTCTTCAAGGTATTGCTCCAACACACCGGTGTTGAGGTTGTTGTACATCTCGTCATCGAGCCAAGTCAACGTGCCGGCTTCAATCGCTTTGAGCCCTTCAGGTGTAATCGGCTGGCGGTAGGCCGATTTCGAGACGGTTTTCTCACCAGGAACGTTGGATTTCGACACCTAAATCACCCGCGACGCCACAGCGTACGGTCAATCGGTTGCGAAGGCACTTCATGACGGTTGCGATGCTCATGCCGTTGCTGCATCCAATTGCCGGTTGCGTTCATCTTCAGCGCGAGCCACGGCAATACCGTCCTCAACATCGACCTTACGCAGCATGATGGCACCTGCAACAATCAGCAGNGAGATGGCAAAAATGCCAACCCGAGAGTCAAACCACACCGTCATGACGGAATAGATCAACGGGCCAAGGAGGGCAGCAACCTTCCCGAAGAAGCCAAAGAAACCGAAGAATTCTGCCGAGCGAGTTTCAGGGACCATTTGACCAAACATCGACCGTGCAAGACCTTGGGAGCCACCGAGGAGGGCACCTCCAAAGACACCCAACAAGAGGAACTGGAAGAAAACGGTCATGCCCAAAGGAGCCCAAACAAGGTTGCGAGCCGTGTTTGGTATGAAGTCGAGCATACCATCACCAAGGCTGGTGGGATGGTTCACACCCAGACCGGTGGTGTTAGCAAATTCCCCACCCTCGATGCTGTAGGAAAACCGAGATTCGTCCATGGTCGCTTCAAGGGCGGCCAGCGATTCTGTGGTCAAGTTTACGGATACAGAAACGGCGTTTCCATCTTTGTCAAAGGCCCACTCAACGGCGTAGCCGCTGTTGTAATCCTCATTTTGTTGAACTGGCATGATGGCTTCGTGGTCCAAGGCCCACTGTTGTTCATCGTCATCTGGAAGGGCGGCGATGGGGTTGACGCCCTCACGAGCGACCGCATCGTACATACCGGTCTCATCGTTGTAGGTGTACTGCATGTCGTACTCGTCGTGATTCTCCAACTCAAGGGGAGCAAAGGACAGGGCACCCACGATAACGAAACACCAGCAGACCAACGAGAACTGAAGCGCACCCTTTGTACCCCACTTATCAGCCAGTTTGGTGAACCCGATGGCGGCGGGAGCCGCNACGAATTGAATGATCAAAATGGTGAGAATGAGGCCGGTGGTGGTCAATCCGAGCACAACAATACCGAACACACCTGCAAGGGCCGTGACCGAGTTAATGCCGTCGATGAAACAGAAGTAAGCCAGCATGTAGAAGAAAAGAGTGCGGAAGCTCTTGATGTCCGAAAGCGTGGCTTTGACTTCGCCCAANGCCATCTTGGTTGAGGGCACCAAGCCCATGGGTTCCATCTCGTTCTCAATGTGCGGTTCAGGAACCATTCGGAAGGTCATCTGGGCAAAGCCGAGCCACCAGATACCGGAGCTGGCCATGGCAAATGGAATGACCCAGCTCTGGCCGGGCAGACCCATGACCAAAGCGAGGTGGATGACCANCAACAAACCTCCACCGAGGTAGCCGGCAGCGAAGGCCTTGTTGGAGATTGAATCCATTTCTGAATCATCGCCCATGTGCGGGAGAAGCGCATTGTAGAATACACCAGCGCCGTTCAAGCCGACGTTGGCCATCATGAACATGATGAGCGCCCATATCCANCCNGCCGATACNCCNAGGTAGGGNGAGAGGGCGAGAAGNANACANGANACNGAACCNANGACGGTGAGAATTTTGAGCCACCACATCTTGATCATCCGACGGTCGGCAATGACACCGAGGGAAGGCGCACAGATGGCCACCAGCAGGGCGCCGACCATGACGGCGGCAGAGTACATGGCGTCAGCCGTCCACTCACTGCCCAGCAATTTGGTTGAGATCCCGTTGGCTTCGGCGAAAAGGTAGGCGAACCATGCCGGGAAGATGGCGGTGGTCACCGACGTCTCGAAGGCACTTTTTCCCCAGTCGTAGGCACAGTAGCCACGAACGCGTTGGTCTTTGGCATCATCGTTGATGGCTTGAGATGGTTCTTCCATACATCAGCATGACGCGTTGGCCTTATGAATTCATACCCGTGAACGGGCGACGGTTTTGGGATTTCAAAACCCCAAGGATTTCGCCATCAATGGTCTCGAATGATGATGTAGCGACCAAGGGCTTCTTGCCACATGATTTTCTGACCGGCCTCGATGTTCATCTCGGATTCTGCCGAAGGCATGGGGAGAATCATCATGGAGTAATCTCGGTCGTTCATGGCGTGGACTTCGTTTCCTTCGAGGTGAGTTACGGTGGCCGTGCCCTTTTCGATCATGGGGACGTTGATGGAATCGGTGACCGTGCCAACGTGGGAGATTTTCTTTCCGGTGAAGATGGATTCCAAGGACAGGCGTGCTTTTGCAGACCCGTGCTTTCCAGGTTTTGATTTTGAAATGCTCAAAATTTTGTAGGCTTCGTCGTCAACGACGCAAAATCGTCCAACTTTCAGCGTTCGAATTTCTACACGGTCGGTGCCTGGCATGGTATCCCTCAACANCGCTGTCAAGGTGTTGGCTTATCACCCTTCGCCCCACTGCGGCTGGAATGCTACAAATCGCGGACGTCGAATCGCTGACCTGATTGTTCGAGGGTGTGTTCGGTGATGAGGGGGAGAAGAGCAGCAGCAACATCCTCAGGTTTGGACAACTGNCCNTCTTCATGGTAGCCAACAAAATTCGAACGAAGGGGAAAATCCTCCTCGGAGGCTGAACGAATGGTGGTTTGCATGGCNGTATCGACAATTCCTGGAGCGACGGAAACCGCCGTGATGTTGTTTTCCCNCCCCTCTTCAGCCAAACACCTGGTCCACATNTCAAGGCCTGCCTTGGCCGTACAGTACGCCGACCAAGACGACAAAGGACGGAGAGCGGCACCGCTTGAAATCGTCGTGACTCGTACACGGTGGTTTCCTTGAAGCACCTCCTTGAGAGCTTGCGTGAGGTGTTGAACGCCAACCACGTTGACCATCATCGAACGGGTCCAATCCACTGCATCTGCTTCGAACAACGGCTTGATGGGGTGAATATCACCTGCATTGTGAACGATGCCGTTGATNTCCACATCCTGAGAAAGGATGGTTTGTGCCGCTTGTTCGATGGATGAAGAATCACCCAAATCACAAGGTGTTGCGTAGGAGGCTGGCGTGATGGCTTGGACGTCGGTGAGGGTTTGTTCGAGTTCAAGGCTGTTCCTTGAGAGAAGAATTACTCGTACACCTTTCCGGGCCAAAGCCAAGGANACTTCCCGNCCGATGCCCTTTGANGCTCCCGTGACAAGNTAGGTTTGGCCTTCAAGGTCGCCCACACAACCACCTCAGTAGGTGTAGAAACCCTGACCGGACTTTCGACCGAGTTTGCCTTCCTCGACCATTTGGACCAAGAGGGGGGCTGGAGCGTATTTCTCCGTTCCAAANCCTTCGTGGAGGACGTTCATAATGTGAAGCACGGTGTCGTTTCCAATCAAATCCGAGAGAGCCAAAGGACCGATGGGGTGGTTCATGCCCAGCTTCATGATGCCATCAATGGCTTCGGGTTCTGCCACGCCNTCNTGNANCGTNAGAATNGCTTCGTTGATCATNGGACAAAGNATGCGGTTNGAAACAAANCCNGGNGCATCGTTGCANGANAGAGCGGTNTTNCCCATCTTNTCNGCGGCCTCCACCACGGCGGTGTTGGTCGCNTCNCTGGTGTCTGCTCCGTTGATGATTTCAACGAGTTTCATGATGGGGACGGGATTCATGAAATGCATACCGATGACCTTGTCGGGGCGATTGGTCGAACCGGCGATGGTCGTGATGGAAATCGAAGAGGTGTTTGAGGCGAGGATCGTCTCTGGTTTGCAAATCCCGTCAAGTTCGGTGAAAATTTCCTGTTTGAGAGAGAGAATTTCGGGCACGGCTTCGACCACGAGGTCGCAATCAGCACACATTCCACGGTCTGTCCCGGTCGTGATACGGGCGAGGGCAGCGTCTGCGTCGTCTTGCGTCATACGCTCTTTGCTGACAAGTTTGCCAAGCGAGAACTGAATGGTACCCAGTCCCTTCTCGACGTATTCGTCTTTGATGTCGATCATGACAACATCATAGCCTGCACAGGCAGCCACCTGTGCGATACCGTTGCCCATTTGTCCTGCGCCGATTACGCCAATGCTCTGAATCATCGTTTCACCTTCGTTCAA
>NZEQ01000040.1 GCA_002689105.1 Verrucomicrobiales bacterium
CCCGTATGGTCGGATACTGCGCAGGAATGAGCGATTGAACAGTAGCTGCAATGACGCCCTGGTGTTGGATTTACACGTCCTTGGGCGGCGGTGCTCACCGCACGCTGCGCCACGGCCAAGCGTTCAGCCATCCATCGGCGAAACGGCGTGGTTGGCGCACCCGTTCGGGTCTGGGCGGGGAAATGATTCGTGAACACAGCGGTGATGTCGCCGAGTTCCAAGAATTCGGCGTACGGGAGTAAGTCGGCGTCGAGTTCAACATAGTGCTTGGTGAATTCTCCCACCTCACTGGCGCCGACTCCAATCACACGGTCGTTGGGGTGAAGGCGTTCCCAAGCCCGTGCATACAGAGCAAGTTGAAGGTCCTCAAACAAACAGCGCATGTGGCGCATACCCACATTTTCAGGCTTCGGTCCCGCGACGGTCTTGAGGTCTCGAATAACGACCAAACGTTGCGCTGGGCGTCGTTCATCATGGAGGGGGAAAGGCGAGTCGTGTGTGGCATCAGAAAGGACGCCTTGCTCAACCAACGCTTCACGAATCTTCGCTGGCAGCACCAAAACGTCAACACGGTCGGCGTATCCAAAGAGACGGAATCCAGAGGCTTCGACATCCGGGTCAGGGTCGAGCAAAACCGACCGCTCAGTTTCCGTCGTTGGGGACCACTCAACGGCCACCGGTGCAGCATGCCGGAGCATCAGGTCCGCCTCGAGGAGCCGTGCGAGTCGGCCTTCTGGAGGGAGTTCAATCTCGCCTTCTTTGTGAGCGAGCCATTCCTCTGCTGTCGCATCAATGAGGTCCTTGGTTCGATGAACAGATACGGCGTTCTGGCGACCCAACCAATGCACCTTTTCCTCTAAAAAGGCAAGAATGGTGTCCCATCCTGCACTTCCTTGACCCATCGGACCAGCATGCAAGGGAGTGGGTTCGTCGGATGTTTCTCCTCCAAGAGGGATGCCGTGCCCTTGCATAAGCGCAGCCTCGGTTTCGTGGATGATTTGCCCACGCACCCTAACGTCGATGTCTTCCGTAACGCCACCCTCCTCGTCATCCGCTCCAAGGACTTGCTTCATCCATGCCTGACGAGGACACTTGAGCCACCCTTCAAGCCGACTGGGAGACCAAACCTCTCGCTCCACCGGCGATTCAAGTTGACCAAATCGATGGTCCAAACCCGTGCCGGTGGCAGAATAGAGAGGGAGGGGGCGTGGGTCGACGCTTAACGAAACAGATTTCTCACCCCGATAGCCAAGATGGGGGAAGACACCGGCGGCAACCGAGTCAACCTTGAGGGACGCTGACGTTGGACGAAGGGTGACGGCGTCCACACTGAGCAGGTCTTCCCGTCGTTCCCAAGGGAAGACTTCGCTGGTCCCAATGCGCTTGGCTAAAGGTTGGCGACGACGACGGTCGGCTTGAACGGCCCCCTCGTACGCATGAAGCACTGCGGTTGGATGGTTGAGTTCTTCCAAACCATGAAGGCCGGCGTGAAGGTCCAAACCCAGTTGTTGGCGCCGATCTCGCCCGCTGAATCCTTGGCGAACAAAGTGCGACCCCTCTTCGGTTTGAACCGATGCGTAAACGACGGGGGTCAGCCAACTTCCGTGGCCCTCTTCTCTCGATACCCAAGTAAATCTTCTCGGAGCTTCATCGCCCTCATACATGCTCGATGGAAGGAAACTTGGCGGTGCTCGCATGGCGTCCCAAGCCTTGCTTCGTTGCTGGTCATTCAACCATTCAGCAAGTGGGGCACTGGGCCCGCCTCCTTCTTCCGGGGAAGAATCGAAAACGACGAGGTGGCGCCCCGCATTCAACAAATGACGAAGATGGTGGCGCCCTCGACGAACGGCAAGGTCGGTATGGAACAAACCGAGTTCCAATCGAGAAGGAGCATCCAACCACGGAACGGTGGAGGATTTCATTGACCAAGCATCAACGTCCATACCCACCAACAAAATCAGGTCGGCCGTGCAACCAAGGGCGTCCTCCGGTGAGACGACATGAACGCGGTTGGTGCGGGAGGATTGGTGGGTGATGTTCACGGTGGCCCCGACGTGCTCGAGCAGGTCAACAAAGGGTGAACCCCCATCATCAAAGGACAATCCCATGGACTGAAGTTGATGCTTGATATCATTCATGGACTCAATCAGCACCTGGAGGGTCCCTACGCCGGCATCAAACGGTGCTCGACGGCTGGACAAAGCGGCCACATCGATGACGGAAACAAACCAAGAGAGCCATGCCATGCCCGAGGACGTCGGTTCGGGCAATGGAAGCAAAGCGCCCGTCGAGCAACCTTCCANCGGACGATTGAGCAGATGCCGNTCTTCAGGGGAAAGCAGNGGNGCCCAAGTTTGCAACAAGCACCCAAGCCACCACTGNGTTTCCTCAAGGGCACGGGCTTTCTCTTCNGGCCTTCGTTCCGCAAAAGACGGGGCGGCCGATGAGAGCACACCCAACCAACGTGCGATGGCTCCAGGACCACCAAGAACGTGGAAGTTCCTCGCTATTTCCTCGAGCACTGCAGCATCGGGCCGAGGNCTCCATGTTCCTTCTGTTGGATGGTTGAGTTGCGAGAACACGTCGTCAAGAAGGGGGATCGTCGCTGAGAAAAAGACACTGCGAAGCGAAAAAAGCGACCAGGAACTCATTCCTTGCGCCATGGAAGCAGCCCGCACAATGGCGTGATGAAGGGGTTGTTGATTCAAAGCCGTGGAACCGGGATGCCAAGAGAGNCCGATGGTGGAGAGNGCNGATGACCATTCAAGAGAACGGTCCCGCGCAGCGGCATCAACCACCAAAACCTCTCCNTCTCCTTCCGCTTTGTATGCTTGAATCAACGCCAGAGCAGCGTCCATGCTTTGCGAACGTTCGTCAAGGGTGAGGCGGGTGATTTCGGTCTTGTTTCGTTGCCCAACCTCGGTTTGCCATGACGATGCGTCGGCCGCCCATGGTTCGTGAGGGGGGAGCCAAGCAGGTAGGGTNTCAGCCGTGCAGGGCAGTTCGTCCACGAGGTAAGCTCCGTGGAATCCCAAACGAAACGAGCCAGGATTGAGCAGTTGATGGACAGGACAGAACGAGGCGATAGCAAGTAACAGGTCCTGTTCAACCTCGGTAAAATCAGGAGCCGTGTCCAACACCACCATGCCGGCGATGTCGCTGAGATGGAACGGCGCTTCCTCTGCCTCGTTCAACGCTTCAATCACGTGCAGTGTAATCAGGGATGGAAGGGTCCCGCCAGCCGCAGCTTCGACCTCGAGACAGAGTTGGTGAAACACCTCCGCTCCTGGGTCACCTTCCCATTTGAACGGGTTTCGCAACTGCATCAATTCTCCATGCAACCGTTGGAGCCGGCGTGTTTTGGTCAAAGTCCACGCACCCACGCCCGGGGTGTAAAGAAANGGGAGAGCTGTTGCCTCGGCGGCTTCAA
The DNA here is from genome assembly GCA_002689105.1 of Verrucomicrobiales bacterium. GTDB lineage: Archaea > Thermoplasmatota > Poseidoniia > Poseidoniales > Poseidoniaceae > Poseidonia. The sequence goes on from NZEQ01000040.1 coordinate 3,431, forward strand.
CACATTTGCCATGCAGCGCCATGAACATGCTNGCCTCATCATCGAGGAGCACAGGNAGACGGAGATCAACATGGAGAAGNCGGATGAGGCTGTTGAGCGTTAAATGATGCTGTGGAGAGACCGACACCCCTTGGNGGTGAAGACGTTCAAGGGTGCGTTGACGNTGGAGTTCTGTAGGGTGAAGNACCAAAATCGGGGCGTGTTCGGTTGGCTCACACAACACTGTGAACAGCCACGGCGGAAGGCCTTCCCCAGCCGGAACGTATTCTGAGGTCACCGTTGTGATTGAAACCATGAGAACCAGCCTGTCTCTAAGAATACATGCGAGCCTATTTCAAGATGCGCGGGGGAAAGTCTGGTGGGTTGTTCGAACATCACCGCGGTGTTCAAATAGGGTAAGCGTCTTGATTTAATTCCACACATGTGAGAGGGTGGTTTCCTCTCCTTTTCTCGCTTATCGGACCGCTTCACCGGGGGTTTTAGCGCAACCTTTAAATATTAGAAACCCCAAATAAGAAATGTTCTTGACTGAACCCGGAGAGCACTGATGTTGAAAATTTACCCTATTACCCAGAACATGAAGGGTACAAGGATGAATTTTATGCGCAGGTTTATAAGGGGTGGCAGACAATGAATATAGGAGGCAAAAATATGGAACTAAAATGCGATGAATGTGGCGGAAAACTGGAACTAGACAATGCACGTGCTGAGGCCGTGTGTGGAGATTGCGGCGTGGTCTTCGAGAACATGCTGACAGATGCTGACACCAACAGCGGGAGCTCTCTTGGCGAGAATCGCCACAACGAGGCCGTCAACAGTGGTGCTGATGCTCCAGGTGCAAAACATGGCACCCGAATGAATGTGTGGGGCGATCAAGTCGACGCCCACGGCAACCGACTGAACAAGGCCACCATTCGCAAATTTCGCGACTTGGCACGCAAGGACCGCGCCACTCAGCGCGATACCGACCCCATGTACACCTCCTTGATGGCCACCATCCAGGAGATGTTCGGCGCCGACATGGCTCGCGCCGTTGAATTGTTGGCTCGCGCAACTGGACGCAAGCTCAAGCCATGGCAAGAAGCACGACGTCGCACCTTGGGCTCAAACGAAAAGCGCATGCTCAAGTGTCCCAAGACCGCCATCTGCCGCGCCGGTGGAAAAGAGCACCCTGAGTTGCGAGGAGCCACCGAGAAGGACAACCTCCAAATCATGGCCCTCGCCATCGCTTCCATTGCTTCAAAGTGGTTCCACACCATCACCATCAACGAGAAAATGCTGATGGAAAGCTATGGCATCACTCAAAAGCAATTCGTCAACGCCAAGAAAATCATCCGCCAGCACTACATGGCTCGTATCCGAATGAAGTGGGCACCTCAACCCAAACAACTCCACGCCGCTGCTGCACGAGAAGATGAAATGGACAAGGCCGCCCACAACTTGGAAGATGCTTTGGCCTCCCGTCTTGCTGAGGCTGACCTTGGCACCATCATGGACGCCTTCTTCGAGGCCATGAGCGACATCGGAGAACCAAGCGTTGACGCCACCACTTCCAACGTCCCCATCCCCATGGTAGCAGGCTGTGTCATGTACAAGGTGCTTCAGTCCATGAACAAAGGGAAAGGGAATCTCAACACCGTCGCCAAAGCCGTCAACTGTTCTGGAGCAGGGCTCAAGAGTCGACTGGCCAACATGGAAGAACAATACAATTCTGGGAAATTCCCTGAAGCTGAAACCTTGTTTGGAAGCAGTATCGACGAAGCAAAGGAATCCTCCAGCAAGGCTGAATCCGAAGAAGAATCTGAGGAATGAACCGGTTAAGGACGGATTGATATCCTCGTAGCCCGTCCGGGGTTACATGCGATTGAGTGCAACAACGACTTTGTTGGCGATTTTNCTCCTGGCTTCTGCAGCACCGACCACCACGGCGTTGCCAGCAGCTGAGGTTGAAAACGGCATGGTCTTCGGAGGCCAATGGACGCCCGCGAACGTCACGGCCGCAACGACGACCAACCTGAGTGACCTCACGGCTGTTGTTGAAGTCTACACGGCCACCTGGTGTGAGAACTGCGTTGANGTTGAACACGCCCTCGAAGACGTGCAGGAAGCCGGCCATCTCCAACAATACCACATTCACCGAGCCATCGGTGAAACACAGGATCCTTTCGGAAGCGAAGAAATCGACCAGCGATGGCGGGACAAGTACGGCGTCAATCCCCCTCCCGGTGTCGTTTTCAACGGGACCATGAAGAAGGTTGGAAGCGTTGCGGATGATGGAACACTCGTCAACGAATTCACCAACCTTGCTCAGCGTAACCTGGACCTCGGGAGCGGNAGCACCGCCTTTTCCTGGACGCCCCTCACCGACACCTCCGGCACGGTAGGTTGGACGTTGGACATCGACCAGCAACATCTTGAGAACGCCACACTGAATGTTTCCGTTTGGATCGTTGAGGCTGCGGCTGACTTTGAAGAGGGTACCAACGGGTTGGGCACGTATCCACACATCGTTCACCGGATGATGGGGGTGGGTGATGCATTGCAAGGCACGGCCGTGATCGACTTACCTGCAGCCTTTGACGACAACGATTTGGAAATCCACCTCATCTACGAAATCATGCCTGTTGCCCNAGAAGAACCGGCCCAACCGACCGAAACAGAAGAAGAAAGCGAGGACACGCCTGCGCTTTCCATGTTCTCATCAATTCTCGTGGTTTCNTTAGCCGTTGCTTTCAGCCGAAGAGATCGCCCAAGCCGTTGAAGTTCAACGCTCTACGGGCATCGCCGTCAGCTCGTGGACGTCGNTCGTCGGTGTANTCAATTTGGAGTTGCCAGCGGAGATGGGGCACATCTCGGGGAGGTGTGACCACGTCAACGTAATTCCACCATCGGGGTGGAGCCCCTCGAACCCGCTGCCGGTCCTGTGTGTCACGCAGAAGGTCCGTGAGTTGGAGGCGGGCGTTCGGACGAGGATGATCACGACGAACGAAGATGCTGTCATGCCCCTGTTCATCGTCCTTCACATACCCAAGAACTCTTGAAATTCTGGCAAGAAAGTTGCGTTCCANAGGTGAACGTACCGTGATTTGCAACGCTGCGTGCTCGAAACTGAGTGGCATGCCGTCTTCATTGGGAATGCGAACGATGGAACCCAATGGCTGGTGGACAAGAACCTCCCATGCTCTGGCAAAGACCTCGCACCAGCGNCGTTCACCGTCCCTCACGTCGCCTTCATCATGAACATCGTCAAATCGGCGGTGGTTCATCATGTGGTGGTAGCGGCGGCGAAAATATCCCTCGTGCACCCCACCAAAAAATTCTCCACGCTCGCGGAGACCAGAACTNCCNGGAATGTAGGGGTGTACCGTGTTTCGCCAAGCGGCCACCACCTCGTCCAGGGGGAANGTTCCGTCCCGGTCAAAAGCTGCGTGGTATCGGGCATTCCACCGTTGGGAATAACGCGAACGGCGGCGGTGATGTCGATTTCGCATGAGCAGTTCGTGCAGACCGCGTCCCGGTCGGCGTTCTTGTTCGAGTTCTCGACGCTCCCAATACCACTGGAAGTCTCGGGCGGCGTGGCGATGTTGTGGTCCCATGTCATCGATGCCCAAGGCATCCAGCCACGCAAGAGGGATGTTTTGCCGAGGGAAGCCAAAGGGCGGTTCGTGTTGAAGAAGTTCTTGCAAACTCCCGATATCACGAGACGCNTCAACNTCGTTCACCATGGAAAGAAGAACCCCNCCGATGGTGTCGCCCAAGGGGACGGTTTCGGCGATGCGCCCGCTGTGGATGCAGATTGGATGTTTTGCGTTCGGGTCGATGTCAACGAGATGTTGGATGGTGTACGGTGCGCCGTGTTGGCCGGATTCCACAGCGATTTCATACAGGTGGCCGAGGCGGCCNACCACCAAGGCTTTCGCGTGTTGAACGAAGATTTTGCTGTCNAGNCCGTTCATGATTTGATGGTAAAACTCCAACGATCTGACCAACGGTGCCGTTGGCTGATGGGGTGCGGCATAAGCGACCGACCAGTTGTGTTGCAATCCCAACAAAAGGCGTCCTGCTTCGCTGTTCAGCGGTGAAAGCGTGATTGAAATCAAGAAGGCCCAAATGACGGGGTTCGTTGGGACTTGAATCAGGCGAAGTTTTCCCGACGGGGTGCGCACTCGGATACGGGCGTTCTTCCGATTGATGTCCATCGCCCACTTTTGCGTATCAGCCCGGTTCTGGGCTGATTCAAGCGCTCGCCAGCCTCGCATCCAGGGCGTATCGTAGGCCTCGAACAATCCCGGCGGGTGGTTTCCAAGTGCGTTTTGAAACATCCCTTCGAGGTTCCCCGGCTGTTGTTCAAACATGCGGGTTTGGATATCATGCGACCACGCCATCATGGGAACACATTCAGCGGATTCCATGGANAGCGTGCGGTCCACTTTCAGTCGATTCGAAAGCCATGTNAGCATNCTGGCCAACGGGCGATAATGGGAACGAAGTTCACGTTGNCCGCGGGGGTGCCGTTGCATGAGAGGATGGTGACCTCCGAGGTTTGGGTTCACCGATGAAATGCCGAGCAAGAGAGACGGAATGTCCCAACCCTTTCGAGCATCGTACCGACCCAGCAATGAGAAGACAATGGCAAGACTCAGCCCGTGCAGAGGAACGCCATTCAAACTCCACATCGAATCCATGTAGCGAAGCATGGAGCCGTCGATGAAGCCAATGCCATCTCGCAGCATGCTCTCCTGAACAGGCGAAAGGTTGTCACCCCGTTCAATGGCCTCGACCAAGGTTTCGAAATCCTCAACAGAGGAGGGATAGGTAGCAATCGGGTCTTTTTCTTGCTCCAAACGAGCCCACTGGACATGTTCGGAGTGTTCAACGTTGGCTGAAAGCGTGTTCCATCGTCGCTTCGATGTCCCACTTGGGCCACCGAACAACGCCATGGCTCGTTCATGCTCTTCAACCCGAAGATGGGGTTGAAAGCCTCGCTGCGGTTGATAGTCGATCATCGACTGGCAAAGTGGGCAGACAGCCTCCTGTTCTTTTGATTCGGGATTATGCTTGCAGTCAATATGGCGTACGCTCTGCATAAGAGAGACATTGGTCTAGGATATATGAACGTGCTAACCCCAATATTCGTTCAACACGGCCCGGAATTGTTCAATATCGTCGTCGGTGATGTGGAGGTGAATCACGATTCGAATTCGATTGGCCGAGAGGTCGAACATGTCGATGCCATGTTCAGCAAATTTGGCCACCACCTCTGCAGCTGATTCGGTGGTTTCTGCATAGACCATGTTGGTCTGTACCGAGGAGAGGTCCACCGAGAACATGGGGAGGGCGTTGAGCATGTTCGCCACGACCTGGGCTCGGCCGTGGTCTTCCGTCATGCGTTCTACATGGTGGTCAAGAGCGTGCAGGCAACCGGCTGCGAGCAAACCCGCTTGGCGCCATCCTCCTCCGAACATCTTCCGCCACCGATGAGCTCGAGCGATGAATTCAGCCGAGCCGACCAACACCGAACCCACAGGGGCTCCCAGCCCCTTGGAAAAACAAATCGAGACGGAGTCATAATGCTCGCACATCCGAGCGACATCAACGCCTGTGGCCAGCGAGGCGTTGAAAATACGGGCTCCATCGATGTGGGTTTTGCAGTCCAATGCTTTGGCGACCTTGGCGATCTCATCGAGGGTTGCTTGGTCATAGCACGCACCGCCACCAAGGTTGGATGTGTTCTCCACGCAAACGAGCGACCCGTTGGGATAGTGGCTGCCCGAGCCTTCCGCTTTGCGAACGGCCTGACGGACCTGCTCGGGCGACATCAAGCCCCCGACACCATCAACCAGGGCGATGGAGGCGCCGCAAAGGGCAGCGTAGCCACCGCCTTCATAGCGGTAGATGTGAGCCGTTTTATCGCACACGATTTCATCACCAGGAACGGTGTGTGTTCTCAACGCAATGGCGTTTGACATGGTGCCAGACGCAATGAACAAACCCGCTTCCTTCCCGAACATCTTCGCCACACGTTCTTGCAGTTCAATCACGGTCGGGTCATCGCCCAACACATCGTCACCCACAGCAGCACCCAACATCGCCTCTCGCATGGCTTGCGTCGGTTGCGTGACGGTATCGGAACGGAAATCAATTCTCGATGAAGGGTGTTCGCGCATGAAAACGCCTCGACGCCCTCCTTCATGAATGCGGTGTTACAACAACTTGAGATGGCCGGTCAACTCATCGAGGGCCGCTTCATCAAACGGCCCGAGCGCCAGAACCGTCGCCGAGCCCCGAGGAATCTGTGTGTGGCCCGCATCGTGAACAATATGCGTGGGAATCCCACGGCGTTTGGCTTCCTTTTGAAGAGATTCAAAATCCTCTGCTCCAGGCGTCTTGAGGCATATTTTCTTCTGGCCTGAGGCCAACCATGCTTCGATTTCTGATGGGTGGGAAACACCACCGTTGAGGAAGGCTTGAACCGATGCATGACCGACTTGAGCCGCCATTTTCCCCTTCCCCATCTTCAGGGACTGGTTGACGACGCAGACCAATTTTACAGGTCCGCTCCCAGTGCGTCTGGAAGGAGGAGGAGCGGTCAAGCGATGAAGAAAGGAACGCAGACCCATATTCATCTCTCCTCAAAGTGTGCTCAGATGCCGTACCAGCGTGTCCATGGTCCGTCGAGGGCCGAGTAAGCCAAGCACGGTCACCGTTCCTGCTGGGATTTCCGTTCGGCCGGCATCCGTGACAAGGTGGGCGTGACAAGCCGAGGGTATCGAAGCATGCAGTTCCCGGAGAGCGGCAAGGTCTTCGGCAGCGAGGACGATTTTCCTCGAGCCTCCAGCCCGCCATCGCTCCAACAAACGCGTTCGGCGTGCTGCACGGACAACTTCGACGGCGGCGTGAGCGCACTGGGCGGCAATTTTCCCAGTGCTCAACGCCAAATCTTGGCGGACGATGAGGGCCATGGTTGGCGCGTCATGCATCGATGCCATACACCTCACCAACCGCAAGCAATTCGTTCTCCGATGCTGCTAATCCGCTGAGGAAGTGGTGAAGTGAAGGCGCCATCCAGACCACGAAGACGAGGTTGCCAAGGGCGTGAACGACGTCAAAAGGCAGCCCCTGTCCGAGCAAGACCATGAAGGCCGAAGGCGTCATCGTTGAGGTCACCAGCGACAGCGTAGAAACGAAGCCGAACAACAGAGCCGAGACAACGGAAAGAACGGCCAAGCGTGGAAGTTGAAGTTGGTTGTTCTGGACGAGGTTTGCCCGAGCGCCGATCAGGGCCACAAGGGACCATCCGGCGGCTTGGAAGAGCGTCCACCAGCCGTGGCTGATGAGCAGATTGGACAAGAGGGTGGCGAGAATGGCAAACGCTACGCCTCGTCGAGCTCCGAGATGAGCCCCCACCAAAAGGGCCGCAACCGTGAGGGGTTGCACGTTGGGAAGGGGCTGCATCAACACGCGCAAGGCCGATATCGCGACGACCAAGGTGGCCAACATGCCCATGGTCATGCGATTGGTGCGTGAGCCGCCCACGAAGAAAACAAAGGCAAGACTCACCAAAGCAATGTCCATCAAGGCACTTGCGAAAGGCGTCAACACGGGACCGTGGACACCGAGGGCTTGGAACATATCTCATCCGAGAAGGGCGACAGCCTTGAGCATTGCCACCATCAAGCAAGGCTCCAACGCACTACAACGGTCGAATCGATGGAGGCATCGTCCACGGCGAGCGTCCCCCGCTCACCGTTCAGGAAATATTCCCAGCCCGACCCCTCTGTTTCGTTGATGGAAAGCAAATACAGTCCAAGACCGGTTTCTTGTGAAACAAGGGGGATGTCGGACGCCTGAGCCGCCTCTGTGGTGAGGCTCCACACGGTTTGATGACCAACCAAGCCACCAACTACCACCGGACCATCTGGAAATTCAAACACCACGATTTGCGTACCCAACCATGCTTCTGGCCATGAGTCGTCCCATTCTGTGGTGGCTGGAGCGTTGTCATCAACCAACGCAGAACTCCATGTTCGAGAGACCTCCGGGAGCATCATCAACGCCACCACCAACACGGACAGAGAAAACAAACGCCAAGAAGAGGAGAAGGCCCCTTTTCGTGCAAAGAAAGCGGAACCTCCTACGGCCGAGGCCAAAACGACCATGCCCAAAAGGGCCCGTACATCCTGTTGGTCGGAAGGTGGGTTTTCGGAAGGTGTTGAAGCCGTTGAATAGGCCATCAACACGCCGGCGTCATTTCCAAGGAACAACCACTCGCCAACGCTCGCCGGTGATGACGTACCGTAGCCATCATACGGTGTTGAGAAAGGCTCAGCCATCGTAAACCAGCCCGATGTGTTGAGTTGGGCAAGCACCCACCCCTCGCCAGGTGAATTCACCGGAGCGTACAGGGCCGTCGTCGAAACGCTGGCCATCTCACCGTTCACCTTGCTCGGCAGTCGGTCCACGACCGAACACGTTGATGCGCAACGGACGGAGGTCAACCCTTCATTATCACCGAAGATGACCGTCTCTTCCATCAGCAGCGGAATGGCAGGAGAACCACCCGATGTTTCCACATCATCCAACACGCCAGAGGTCATGTTGTAGGTTTGAATGGTACTGGAGGTGAGGTGTTGGACATGCAAAAACAGGCGATCATTGAGTTGGACGGGAGCATGCCGAAGTTGCCCTGAGAGGTTGATGCTGTTCACCGTATCACCATTGACGCCCACTTGCCAAAGGTGGCCGGTTTCACTTCCCGTCCAATAATGCCCCTCAGCGAAGGTCACGCCGTTGCGCCAACCAAGGCTCAGGTTCACGCTGAAATCCACTTCGCCGTTGCCCAAACACAGGCGCACCAACCCGTTTCGAGTGGGGACCACCACATGGTCGGCCTCGAGAAGGGGCGCTCCGGTGATCCCCCATCCGTCCACGGTTGTGCTTACCGTCCACGCCAACGTCCCGTTTCCAGGATGGAGGGCAGAAAAATCCCCGTTGGCCCAACCGACGAGCAAAAGGTCGGGCCACGAACCGCATGCACCGGTCCCGGCGCTTTTCAGCATCAGGGGAGCCATGTCGTGTTGGGTGGTCGTGTTGCTTCGGTATGTCCACTCCAGTGAACCGTCATGAGAGAAGGCTTTGACTTCGGGACGGTCGGTTCCTGTCCAAAACCCCGAGGTGCGGACATAGACGCGTTCCTCATCGGTGATCGGTGAGGTGGTGATGTACCCAGGTCCAAGGTCAACGGACCAGTCCGCCGTCCAGGTGGCCGCGCCGGAAGGAGCGAGAAAGACCGCGAGGAGCAGCGTGCACAGAAGCGCAGAACGCCTCATGATACCTCACTCCAACGCGGCTTGAATAGCAGCCCTTAGCAAGGCGCTGACTTCCTTTCCATCAGCTCCACCCGCCGCCTGCATGACCACGCCCATCAACGGGCCCATGGCGCCCATGCCTCGTTCCTTGACGAACTCCAAACGTTCAGCCACAATGGCGTTGATGACGTCTTCCAAGCCGCCTATATCGGCAGGTGCAAGGTCGTGTTTCTCGCAGTACGCTTTCAACTCCTCTGGCGTGACATGCCGTCCTTGATGAGCTTCTACGACGCCATCCACATGGTCACGAGCAAGATGTCCGCTCTCGCGAAGCGCCAAGATCCCCGCAAGTGTTTCAGGATGCTCTTCATCATGATTCAACAGCAGAGCCGCCCATGCTTTCGCGGGCAAGCCCTCAACACGTTCGCAGAAAACATCGTCAAGTTCCCGAGCCAACAACTGGTCGGACTGGTCGGTTGAAATATCGTAGGAAGTGAGGCGTTCGGTTCGCTCTTGGTCCGACATGGGAAGCGTCTCGAGGACGGTTTGCCAGTCTTCGCCAGACAACGGTTGTGGAGGAACATCCGTTTCGGGATACATTCGTGAGCGCCCGGGTAAGGGTCGCATGGGAGCGGTGGTGCCGTCTTCAGGGGCCCCTTTCTTCACCACCACGTTTCGAACTTCTTGTGGGATCCTGTGCCACGCCATTCGAGCGCGTTCCAGCACGGCTTCCAAGGCCAAAGTGGCTTGCCAATCCGGTGCACAGCACAGAACAAAGGCATCGTCCTGACCCAAAGCAAGTTCGGAACGAACGGCATCGACTTCCTCGGACGTGATGCCATAGGCAGGAAGTTCGTCGGCGTGGAAGATGCCTTTCACGCCCGCAAGTTTTGCGGCTCCAGCCAATTCTCGGCCGAGGCGAGGGAGTTGAGCACCGTCTTCGTCGGGCNTGTTCTTACCCAGTTTTCCAAGCAGTCCCTTGAGTGGGAGGGCCATCATCACCGACCCGGAGGCCATGCTCTCCGCAACCATGCCCGATGATGTGTCTGAGAACGCCGAGGAGACGTCGTGCAACGAAAGAGGCAGGTGTTGGCTTACGGCCTGAGCCACCTCGTGTTCAACCGTGTCCTCGTCAAGGTCTCGGTGCGGAGGGAGAGGAGGAAGGTTCAGGGCTGAGCGGAGATCGTTTGCCAGACGGTAAAAGTGGAGTTGACGGGCCATTTCAAGACGAATGATCTGAGGAATCCAACTCAAGTCCTGACAGCCTTTGATTTCGACCCGGTCGCCGGCCCCGATGGAGACGTTCAGGTCTTGTCGAATGCTGCCAAGGCCGCGGCGAACTCGGCGTGTTTGGCGAAGCACACGGCCCAAGGCCTTCGCTGTGCTTTTGGCGTGGTCCGGGGAAAGAACATCCGGCGAAGTGGCGATTTCAATCAGTGGCAGACCAAGTCGGTCGAGGTTGTACAAGACTTGCTGGCCGTGGGCGGTGCTCACGGTGTCCAGTTTGCGAGCGCTGTCTTCTTCCAGACAGACGACGTCGACGCCAACCGTTCCTTCCTCGGTCTCCAACACACCATCGGTGGCGATGAGGGAGGTGCGTTGAAACCCGCTCGTGTTTGACCCGTCCACGACGGTTTTTCGCATCGTTTGAATGAGAGAAACCGGTTTTGATTTGAGCAAGGCGGCGACGGTCAGCGTGATGTCAAGCGCCTCTTCGTCAAGGGCTAATGGAGGCTGTTCGTCCAGTTCAATGAGACCAGCGTTTGGGGATTGTGCGTAAACAAAGGTGCGGTTTCGCTTGGACTCAAAACGTGCAGCTACGTCCACGGCCCCTCCTTCGCCTCGACTGGCTCGCAAACGTCGTTCAAACCGGGGCCAATCTTCGGGAAGGGTGTCGACCGTGATGTCGTAGAGTTCACCGCTTTGCCTGGAGTGGAGTTTGCCGGTCGCCAATTGCTGGTGAACTTCAAGGCCGCACATGAACCCAAGTTGTTCTGGGTCCAAGGCCGAGGAACGATGGACTTCGCCTTGCGGTTCATCGGCCATGGTCATGCGAAGCGCTCACCCTTCATGAGCACAACCCTTGATTGAAACTCAAACAACCTGTAGGGTATCGTAACCCGACGGTCGCATCATGCGCCCGTCGCGGCACAACTTGTCGATGATGTCCTCGGCTTTGCCACGAGGAATATCTCGCCGTTCTGCCTCNGTGAGCACATCAAGCAGATTGGCCGATGTCCCCGAATCGTTTTGCAGCACGGAGACAATATCGATGATGACCTTCTCTTGATTGCGGACCTTGCCTTTCTTTCCAGATTCAATGGTGGTCATGTCAAAGTTCTCCCCCATGAGTTCAAGCCGCCACAACTTGGTTAGGCGGATGGCTCGGTCGGCGTCNTCGGCCGTNGCCTTGTCGGAGAGGCGAATNCGTGCACTGGCCTCTGCCAAACGTGAAAGTGCTTCAAGAGAACGCGCCGTGATGGCCACGCTGTCTTCGGAATCGCCCCCGCTCTTTCGGGNTTCAACGTAATAGGCCACGATTTTCGCTCTGGCTTCATCATTCAATTTAGGGTGGAAAGTCCGCTTGGAATAAGCCACGTACTTTCGCAAGAGGTCGCGAGGCAAAATCTCGTACTTGCCATCCACCTTCTTGGCGTCTTTTCGTTGGGCGGCAGAGCGGGTTGGGTCGGGAATCGTCCCTTCTTTCACCAGCAATTCGCTGCTTCCTTTGAGGCGGTTTTCGATGATGTGCGAGGCGATCTTTTCGTCGCGGGAATCGTCAGGAGTGTCGGTCAGCAACCAAATGATGTCAAAACGGGAAATCAGGGGTGGTGCAAGGTTGATTTGTGAAGTAAACGGGACATCGCTCACCGGTTGGAAGCGCCCACTGGTCGGGTTAGCAGCAGCCAACACGGCGCATCGGGTTCGCAAACTTGCGTTGATACCTGCTTTTGAAATCGAAATGCTCTGCTGTTCCATGGCCTCGTGCATGCTCGAACGGTCTGCGGTGTTCATCTTGTCGAATTCGTCAATGGCGGCAAGGCCGAGGTCGGCGAGCACCAACGCCCCGGCTTCCAACGTCCAACGACCATCGGCAGCGGCGTCCTGAACGGCGGCGGCGGTCAANCCGGCCGCAGAAGCCGATTGCCCGGATGCAAATCGTCCACGGGGAGAAATGGTCGACATGTAATGCAGAAGTTGGGACTTGGCAACACCGGGGTCGCCCATCAAGAGGATGTGGATGTCGCCCCGGTTTCGTGTACCGTCTTCGTTGACCTGGGCTTCACCACCAAANAACTGGAGCATCAAGGATTCCTTAACGTGGTCCATGCCGAAGATGGAAGGCGCAATNCTTCGCGTNAGCAAGCGGTAAACATCGCCGTCCCGCGCAATTTCTTTGATCTCATTTTCTTCCTCTTCGGAGATGATGATCTCTTCAAGCGGGATGTTTTGACGNTCGAGCGANTGAATGCGCAAGAAAATGTCGAAAACAGGCGTGTCCTTGCCNCCCTTTCGTTGCGAGCGAATGAAGAGGACGCCGTTGGCTTTGACACGGTCGCCAGGGTTTAGACGTCCCGCCAGGTCTTGTTCACCAATGCACAAAATGCGTTCGGGTTGAATACCGCCTTTCATCTGCTCTGGAAGTTCCTGAAGTTCGATAAATTGGGAATTGATGAGGTGAGAGGCTTGTTGTTGGAGAAGAAACCTCGTCTGACGCTTTGGACGGCCGCAACCTCCGTCAATTTGGATGCATTCAAGGGGTTCGATGAGCTCTTGTTCGTTGGGCTGGTTGATCTCCATGGTGTGGCCACAAGCAACGCACTCAAACACGGCCGAATACAGACGAGGTCGAACCCCGGTGATTTTGGTGGTGACCGCATCGATGGCNATCATTCGTCCGATGTCATCGGCACGGAGTTGAGANACCGTNCNNACTTGGTCGCTNGGAAGGTGNATGATNCGNACNAANGGCATCAANTTNCCTTCNCCGGCNTCNAGNAGNAATTGGCGCAAGCGCCTGNTTNGCNGCNNGGAANTGNTGGTCNGGGTTGGCNAGNATGTCNTGNGCGAATTCGTGGTCNTANCCCTCNACNTCACGGNANGANACCTCNANNGANCCNTCGTCNGGCCACATTTTTGCCAGATTGTGAATGGCCTCGGAATACTTGTCCTGGAGCAAGGAAGTCCAACGGGCGGGGAGGTCAAATTCTTGAATCGCAGACATGGTGTTCACCGCCGGGACACTGAACAACATTGGCGAAGCAATATAATGATTCTTCGCGAAACAGAGTACCCCTTGGTTTCCACTGGAAAAAGGCAACCCTGCAGACGCATGGTTTCGGGTTGACGGGGCGTCATGTGGAGAATCTCGGGGGCGAAGAATCCTTGTAGCGCAGACCTTGAGTTTCCTTCATGAGAGTGACCTTTGCCCACGGCCTCTGGTCGAGCACGGACAGCAGCAAAGCGGCGTGGATGCGCGCCCAAGGATGGGAGGTCGTGACCGTCAACATGCGAAAGCACGGTTGGGATCAGGCCAGCCAAACGCGGGCGGTCTTGGAAGTGATTGACGAACAAGGGCCGTTTGACGTGCTCATCGGGTCGTCTTTTGGAGGGCTGGCCACGGCCAACGCTGCGGCTCAGCGACCCAACCTCGACCTCCGGTTGGTCTTGCTCGCCCCCGCTTTTGGCTATCCTGACTTGGTCAACAAGACGCTTGGAAGTGACGCCATGGCGTTGTGGGAACAAACCGGAACCCACGCCTTTCACCCTCCGGGATGGGAAGAGCCGATTGTTCTGAGTTGGTCGTTCATGGAGGCTGTTCGTGAGTTGGCGTGGCCTGATTTACCCCATCCCACCGCCATTCTTCATGGCTCAGAGGATGATATCGTGCCGCTTTCAAACAGTGAGATAGCGGCCGCAAACAACGACGGTGTCTCGCTTCATGTTGTGGAAGACGGGCATCGTCTTCACCAGAGTCTGGAGGCGTTGCTGCCCTTGACTCGCCTCGTCATGGACGCTTGAAGCCGAAGCGATTGCTTCATGAAACGCCGACCGTTGGAAGCATCATGAGTGAGCCCATGGACTACGCCAGTGCAGGGGTTGACATCGACCTTGAGGGTTCGGCGGTCGCCTCACTCATCGGTGCGCTCTCCAAGAGCGTGCGAGCCCCGGGAACGCCTGGTGCACCGGTCGACTTGCCCGGAGGATTTGGTGGCCTGATCGAATTTGGCGACAACTTGCTCGCTCTTGCCACCGACGGCGTGGGAAGCAAACTTCAGATCGCCACAGCCCTCGAACAATGGGGTGGCGTTGGCATCGATTGCATGGCCATGAACGTCAACGACCTCTTGTGCGTTGGAGCCGAGCCCATCGCTTTTGTCGATTATGTTGCCGTGCCCAAACCCGACCCCGCTATCCATGCGGCGCTTGGAGCCTCACTGGCTGAAGCCTGCCGACTCGCTCGGGTCACGCTGGCGGGCGGAGAAACGGCTTCGCTACCTGGCATCGTCACTGAACTCGACCTTTCCGGAACCGCCCTTGGATGGTTGCCAAAAGGCCAAGCCATCACGGGTGAACACCTCGATGAAGGCGACGCCCTCATCGGACTGCCCGCCTCAGGAATTCATTCCAACGGCTATTCACTGGTTCGCAAAATCATCGAACACGCAGGTCTGTCGTACACCGATACGGCGCCCTTTGAGGCGGAACACCCTGGCCGTGCCTTGATGCGATGGACTGAAGGCGCGCCCACCTTGGGTGAAATCCTCCTGAACCCAACGCGCATCTACTGCAACCCCGTGGTGGACCTCCTCAACGCTGCTCGTGAAGGAGAAGGGTTCGCCATCAGCGATATCCACGGCATCTGCCACATCACAGGAGGTGGACTTTCCAACCTTCTCCGGCTCCATCCTTCTCTGGGATGGGACATCCATTCACCGCTTCCCGTGCTTCCTGAATTTCAGTGGCTTCAATCTGCGGGCGGTGTTGAAACCCGTGAGATGTACAGGACGTTCAACATGGGCATGGGCATGGTCATCGCCGTTGATGCAGAACACGCCGATGCGGTCTTGAGTTGGTTGCAAGAACGAATGGAGGGCGTGGCCATCGTCGGCCATGTTCGTGACCAAGGTCATCGTGTCAAACACGCCATAGAAGGCGTGGAATTCTCCCATTACTGAAGCCGCGCCCCAGCGGTGCGGTCATGAGGGAGCGAGTGTTCGCAGGTGCATGGCCGACGACCGTTCGGAACCCTCAGGGACCGGCCATTTGTGGATGGAGGGCAAAACATTGGTCAAGTTACGCAGCGACCAAGAACGCCCCACACACATGCCACGAGGTCCAGCAAAACGAACGGGTCCTGGTTTTCTCAACCCGGCCATGGCCCCGGCCAGAACCCGTTCTGTCTTGTTGTTGGCGGATGCATTGGAAAACGACTGGTTGGTCAAGGCAGAGCACGATGTGCGTGCACTGGATGCATTGTGTGCTACCGGTGTTCGTGTTCGACGATGGCGGACGGAAATCATGGCGGAACATCAACACCGTCTGCGAATCACGGCCAATGATTTGGACAGCGTCGCTCTTGAACAACTGAAGGAGGCCCACGAACGCCACCCTCCAGCGATAGCCGTCGGCCACGCCATCGAAGACGACCGCTACGAACGGGTGCCGAAGGGTGAGATGCACAACGGCCTGTTCATCATGCAAAACGATGCGAGAATCGCATTGATGGAAGCGGCCTACCAGTGGGTTGACATCGACCCCTTCGGTTCGCCCGTCAACTTCCTCGATGCTGCCATCCAAGGCCTATCCCGGAAGGCCTTTCTCGAGGTTACGGCCACCGATACGGCGGCCCTGACGGGTTCCAGCGCCTCCTCTCAACAACGACGCTACGGCGCAAAGGGCATCGTCGACAGTTATGCCCACGACGATGCTGTTCGGGTTCTTCTCGGCCTCATCGCCACCACAGCGGCCCGTCATGACCGATGCGTTGAACCGGTTCTCGCGCTCTTTGATGGGCATCATGTCCGTGTCAGCGTGAAGGTTCGAAGAAGTCGCGACGGGGCTTCCAATGTGTTGGATGACATGGGGTGGAGGGTAAGAGCGGACAACGGCACCTACAGATTCGTTCACCATCCCTCACCCGATGAAGTGGAACGTGCCAGTGGCCCCATGTGGATAGGGGCACTCTGGAACAGAGAAATTGCAGGACGCATGACAGAAGAGCGAGTGGTGGCGGTGTGTTCACCATCAGAAAATGAGCTCAAAGCCCATCGAGAAGCAGGGTTGGTGTGGACCGAAGACGACCAAGAATACGCTCAGCGAGAATTGCGAAGAAGTGTTCGTTATATCGCTGAGGCAGCCGATTTGATGAGTCGAGAACATACGCTGTATCACATGGACGACCTGCCGAACATGGCTGGGGTCGGTCAAGCACCCAAAATGGAGGCTTTGTTCACGGCGTTGCACGAAGCGGGCTTCTCGGCGGCACGGGTTCCCGATATTGACCCGTTCTTTGTCACGGATGCTTCGTTTGAGGAAGTCATGGAAACGACCCGAACATTGGTCGCCGCAGCCACGGAATGATCTCACCCGAACGACGGGTCGATGTCCGTGATGTTGTCTTCATTGGGCGCTGGCAACATTTGCGATGCGTTTTCGATGATGTCCCGAACGCTGTCTTCAATGGAGCGAGCGTTTTCAAGAAGTTCGGTCAGAGGAATTTCGAATCCGGTTAAGTCGCTGACCGCCTCCACCGCAAGAGCGGCCGCTCGGGCGTCAGGGTACATTGGACTGGCTTCGGAGAGAAGGGCCGTGATGTCGATACCAAGCCGATCGCCTTCCCCGAGTAAAAAGCCGGTTATTCCCGAGACGATACCTTGCTGGATGGGTTCAATGTCGAGTTTCTTGAGACGGGCCCGTGCTGCTGGAATGGAACCGACACCAAACAGCTCTCCCGTGTTCAATTCTTTTTCGGGACGGGTGATGCCGTCGATGATGATCAATCGGTCAAATCCACCTTTGGTAAACCATTCCAAGACAGTGGAGGCAAACATGATGTCCGTCTCCGTACCAAACTGGATTTCCGAAGTGAACACCCCGATGTTCTCACCCTGGTAAACACGCACAGGGTGTTTTGGCACTTCGTCGTGAATGAGGGCTACTGCTGGGAAATCTTTGTGCATGACCGTGCCGAGCTGCCTCAAATCAAGCGTTTTGATGATGTGCGAGGTGGAGATGACGCCGACCATGCCGGCGGTCGTGAAGCCGCACACAGCAACGCCTCCCGTTCGTGGGTCAGCGTCTTGATGCAGAACGAGCGAATAGGACTGCAAGTTGGCATCCATTGTTCTGCCTCCGTCTCTCCCAATCAAGGACCAATGAAAAGGCTCACGGAAGAATCATTCTTCCCAAGCGGCCCAGTCTTCCCAGCCTTCTTCGCGGTACCACCAAACGCCCTCTTCGTCTTCCCACCATTCGGTGCCGTTTTCGTCAACGGTGATGCCGTCATCACCTTCTTCTTCCTCGACCCATTCCTCCTCGTCGTCTTCGTCCACGTCCGGAACGGCGTCTTCGGCGGTCGCACCGAACTCAAAGGCGTCGGCGCTGCTGCCGAGGGTTGGCGAGCTGGCGAGCCCCTCCGGGGCATCGCTGTGAAGGTCTTTCCCTGAAGTCTTCAATTCATCAAGGGATTTGGCTGCGGCCAAATTCAGAGATTTTGCGCCCGGAGCCGTCTCCGGAGCGTCCATGGCTTCCTGATAGTAGTCCTCGTCCTCGTCATCGTCATCAAAGAAATCCTCGTCCATGTTGCTTCGCAAGTAGAGAACACCAATCACGCCAGCAACCAGCGCAATAACAAGTCCGATACCAACAAGCACGGGGGTCATCGCATTCTCGGTTTCGTCCTGAATCGGGTTGTCATCCACCGTTTGGACGGGCATCTCACCAAGCGTCCACTGGAGTTCTCCCTCGGTAGAAGCCGTGTCTTCGGTCATGGTATCGCAAGCGTTGTCTCCGAAGTCAAGACAGGTGAGGGAGACAGTGTAACCCTCGCCCTGGAGGCCGGGGAACATGCCCTCCGTTGGGGCGTTGCGAACCAATGAGAAGGTCAAGTCAACACTTCCGTTGGCTTCCACCGTCACCGTAGGGCCAGCAGCCTCGTTCCAGACCAATTCAATGGGCGCTGGCGTGCCAGGGATGACCTTCCATGAGAAGCCGACCATAGCATCGAAGGGGTTCGGGTTGGTGACGGTGCAGGTGATGAGAACATCCGTGGCGTTGCTGTCCCATTCGTATGTGGCCGTTCCGCAATCCACGGTGGCAGGCAGGGTGACATCGGGGAAGACCGGGCCGGTGGTCTGATTGGTCTCATCGGTGGTGTTGGTTTCGTTGTCGGCAGTATCCGGAGAGGATTCGAAAGCGTAGGACGCCATCATGCCAGGAAGATAGTAGGCAGGTGGGTCGGTGCTGAGGTACACGGTCAAACGTCCGTCATACGCACCCTGACCAGCGACAGCAAGTTCGTTTCCTCTGGCTTCAGCGACACCGTTGCTGGTCTCGTTTCCTTCTGCATCGGTGGCGCTCCATGGCACCATGAGATTCGCTAGGTAGGCGTTTTGCGTAGCGTCAACAGCATCCACCATCAACAACGTTTCGAATTGTTCGTTTGGTTGAAGCGGAAGGGGTTCATCCGGCGTGATGGTGACCAAAACGGTCCCGTAGGCGTCTTGGCTGGTGCTGGCGCCCAACAAAGGTTGGTTTTGTTCATCGCCTTCGCTACCGGAATAACTCACGGAGAGCGACATGGCGCCCACGGCTTCAATGGGACCAAGACTGGACAGTGCGTCAACGGTCAGCGAGGCATGGCCCGTTTCGTCTGTGGTCATGTCCAACATGAACGAATCCCCATCGTCGGTGATGGTGAGGGTCAGCGTGGCGTTGGCGATTGCTGTTCCTGCTTGATGGAGGTCCGCCTCAACGACCAGCCCCTCGGTTCGGGCCAGCAAGACGGTCTCGGTCAGTTCGTTTTGGGTGAAGTCGGTGTAGACCACGTCCAAGGTCGTGGTCAAGCTCGTGTCGTTCCGAGTGTAGATTGGCCCAATGGCGGAGACGTTCTTGGAAGCGTTACCGTACACATCCACGCCGATGGCAGCGACAAAGTACGGTGTTCCATCGACGAGTGGAGCCCCCGTACTGTCCTGCGTGATCTCAACGGAGGTGGCGTTGGCTTCTGCCGTGATGGTTGTGGTTTGGCCACTCACATCGTTGAATGTTGACGGAAGAACAAACACGTGGTGTTCCACAATGGACTCGTCCCCGGCACTCCAGGAAATGTTCATGGCGCCGCCTTCGTCGTTCGGCACGTCCGTCGCTGTCAGGTTGGGAATGAAGGATTTGGGTGTAGGGTAGGGCACAGTGACGCTGAGCGGCGCCGAAATGTTGCTCGTGATACCGAAGCTGTGGACGCTTTGCACCCAATAGGTCCACGACTGACCCGGTTGCACACCGGTGTCGATGGTGTTGTTGGAAAAGGTGTTTTCAATTGGAGCCTCAATGTTCAACGGTTGGCCCTTGACCGAACGATAGACAACGAAGTCGAGCAGGTCGTCTCCGAATTCGGTGATGGGTTGCCATTCAATGACGACGCGGTCGGGCTCGAGGTCCACAAGTGTGAGCACGGGTGTGGGCGGCAACGCAATGTTCGGCGCGCCGTCAACATAAGCCACGGTCGGACTGAACAGTTCCACGCTTCCGTTCGAGGTTGTGTTGATATGAAGAGGGACGTGAAGAGTACCGGAACCTGCGGTCATCTGCTGATTGAGGACATTGCTCAAGTTTCCTGAGAGCGAAGGGTTGCTGTTGACCAGGAAATTGGCGACATAACGAATGTCCAAATTATCGAAGATGAAGGTCCCTTGGGTGATGGAATGCATGGAGAGATTGACCGCTGCCATTTGGGTGCCATAACCGTCAGAGGTGTAAGGCAAACCTGGCGAAAGGACGTTCAAGGACGTGGTAAAGTTCCCCGTGGTATCTTGAAGCATGAGTGGACTCAAACCGTTGCTGCCGTTACCTGCGTATCCTCCCGCTTCAACGTCAACGGCGCCGTCCTTGTCGATGTCGTAACCAATGCGATGGTAGGCAGAGATGAACACACCGTGATTGCTACCTTCTCCGGCGAGAATCAGTTGTTCAATGGAGCCATCGCCGTCCATATCACCAAAATGAATGGCTCGCGGCGAAGTCCACGGCTCGAACACATCGGTGGTTTGGCTTCGAACACGGTTGTCGTAATTCCAGCCGCTTTGGAACCCGTAAGCCGAGATGTTGCCGGTGAAGGTGGCAGGATTTGCATCGACGGCCCCCACGTTCGGGATGAGCAGGTGAGAAGCAGAGTCCAAATCGTAATCGAGAACGGTGGCGTTGGTCAATGTGATGAGACGGTTGTGGCTATCGCCGTCCCAGCCTGCGCCGCCTCGATTTTCAATGGAGCGATGCCCGTTTGGCGTGGAGGCGACGATGTCCAAATCCTGGTCACCGTCGAAATCACCCACAACGGCGTCGGATGAGACGCCCGTCAGGCTGCTCCCTGTGGCGATGGTTCCGGTGGAGGTTGACCAAAACATGACGTCCGCGGCGCCATTAGTTTGACAAGCAATCAGCGAGGGGTTGTTGTTAGGTCCGTCGAAATAAGCGAACAACATGTGGGTTAAGGTGGCAGGGTTGGTGGTGCCTGCAATGTTCACCGTGGTGTAATCCCGGTTTGAAAAGGCGTTTGTGCGGTTGCTGAACTGGTCGACTGACACCTTCCCACTTGATTGAATGGAGACCATCTCATCCAGGCCGTTTCCAGTAAAATCACCAAACGCCAAGTCGATGATGGTCGAAACGTGCGTTACGTTCACCTGAGGCTCAAAGCCCCCGCTGGTGGTGTTTGTGAAATGGATGCACAGCTGGTCGTCGGCTGGAGCATAACCGACCACATCATCAAACGAGTCACCGTTGACATCGGCGGCCATGATCCGCGTAGCGTTGGCACAAGTCGTCACCCAAGACGAGAGCGTGATGCCTGTGGTGTTGTCATAGGAGGCAACCCGGAAGGCCGCAACAGAGCTTTGTCCGGGCTGAGTCGTGTTGCCCGATGAGACGTTGGCGGTTCTCGAGAGGAGGGCGAAATCCACGTTGCTGTCGTTGTTGAAATCACCCTTGTCAACGGCATGGATGTAACCCGTTGAATAGAATCCACCGATGAGTGTAGGTGAGAAGCCGATTTCAAGGCTTGAGCTGGAGACGGTGGAACCCGAGGGCAAGTAAAACGGGGGAGAGTCGGGATTCGTCACGGCTCCTTGGTTCGGGTTGATGGAAAGAGACGCCGAAGTGTTGCCGGTGGCGAACAGGGTTTGATGTCCAAAATCACCGTAGCCGGTGTCGTTGAACGACCATTCGGGAACGCCATCCGCATTGGCGTCGATGTCGACGGCCCCGACGGATGAACCCGTGGTGGCGGGTTTGATGAAAAAGGAAGCCGAGGTGATGGTGGTGTTTCGGTTCAAGTCAAACCCAAGAGAGGTGTGCTGGCCGGAGGAGATGACAACGGTTTCCTCCGCGTTGCCCGTCGAGAACGTGGCGATATTACCGCCACCTGCTTGAGCAAACATCACGGACCAGGCTGGCGCGATGAAGAGGAAAACAAAGAGCAGACCAAGGAACTGGCGTCGAATCACAGAAAGGCCTCATGTCAAGGTGGCCACCTCACTTTTAAGGCGGTTTCCCCTCATTGAACCGCCAAATTCGCACAAAAATGTATTTTTTTTTCCAACATAAGGTTATGAATGAATAGATTCAGTTCCGGGGTGAGGGCGTGAATATTGAGACTCACAATTCAAGCAGGCGACGTCGAAATCGACCTGGAAGGCGCGAGCATCCAAATTGATGAACAACTCAGTCACGTCAAGGCTGAGCACACTTGGACGGTCTTGCTTGAACGTATCCGAGAAGCACGTGAATCCGCCATGGAAGCGGCTGTCACGGCCGCCCGTGAAGCGGGGCTCCCCGAGCGTGGCTCTGCCTTCCGTGCCCTGCTGGAAAACTGCGCCTTGACCAGAAAGCCCGACCAGGTGCTTGGCGCCATCCACTATTTGCGCGATGTCGAAGGAATCGACGATAGCCCCCCCCGAATTGTCAACGAACTGTTCACCGACGCAGGTATTGAACCTCCCGGCAATCTTTCCCTGTACCTTAACCGACTCAAGGAACGCAAATTCCTCATGGTCCCGACCGGAAAAGACGACAAAAACCGATTCGCAATCCTTACACCCGAAGGCCAAGCACACCTCGACAAGCGCTCCAACGCTTGAGGTGAATACATGGTGATGTCGGGCGGTGGACAAGGCGACCCCAGAGACGATGAAACCACGGCAGAAGAAGCCGTGGTTGTGGACTATTCGTTCCAAAATCATGCAGAATCCATTCTCCGAAAAGGACGTCACAGCGGGTCGAATTTCCGGCGGACCATCTTCGACCGAGCCGACTTGACGGAAGGGGATTTCACGTCCTGTGATTTCCGGAGAGCATCGATGGTGGAAGCGGATTTGATGAAATCGGCTTTTGACCACTCCGATTTTCGAGGAGCAGACCTTCGAAAAGCAAGGCTGAACCTTTCCAATTTCAAAAACTGCCAATTTGAAGGCGCCGACCTTCGAGGCATCAGAGGAAAATACGCCATTTGGCAAGGGAGCGATTGGTGGAACGCCATCATGGATGACGACTTGAGAAAGGCCCTTGCCAAAAAGTGGCCACGTCCATCCCAGTGATCACTCTGACTCGTCGTTCACGACCAAGCGCACGGGTTGGAGCGCCATGCTGGCACGAAGGTTGAGCAACGGCAAAGCCGCAACCGCCAAGCAAAGCCCCATCATGGCGCCGCAGATGTAGACCCAAGCCTCGTACGTGGTCACCACGGCCTCTTGCAGATGCGTTCGAGCTGAGGAGCGTACCATGAAACTGGCACCGACTCCACCCAATAACCCGATGAGGGCTCCACCCGTACAGAGGTAGGCGCCCAGTCGTCGTAAGCGATGGAGAAGGATGGCACCAACGAGTAACAAACCGCCGGACGTCAACAAGGAAACAGCCCTGATGAGGAAGGCATGGTTCTCACGGGCTTCTTCCTCAAAGGCGCGATAGTCCTCAACCGTCGTGGGCTCGCCACCTTGTGCATTGGGAGTGGCCAACAATGTGTCCACCTGCCCATCGCTCAATCCAACCCGATGGGCCTGCAAGTCCGCATAACCGTACACCAAGACGAGGAGTGAACCAAGGAAGAGCAGGATGGCGAGGTTTTTCGGGCCCGTTCGGTCGGGTTTGACGTCGTTCAAGGGATTGTTTGCCACGGGTCAATCCTCCAAATGTTGCTGTAGACCTTGACGCAGGCCTTCAGGAATGGGTTGTTTCTCCATGGTGTCCATGTCAACGCAAACCGTTGCTTGTTCAGAGACCCAGAGGGTCTCTCCTGATTGGTTTTGAAACACGTACTTCCATCCCAAGGACGTGGTGCCGATGGATGTAATGCCCACGGAGGCGGTGATGGTGTCCCCATAACGCAGGGGGGCGTGAAAGGTTGAATTCAAGGAAACGACGGGAAAACCAACCCTTTGTTCGTTGATCAGCGTGGGGTAAGAAACCCCGCACATCAGAAGCCATGCCTCCTCAAACACCTTGTGAGCGAGATCGAAGATTCGGGGATAGTAAGCCACGTTGGCCATGTCGATCATCGAGAACTCAACCGCTCGTTGAATTTCAACCGCCATGGAGGAAGCACGGAGGCGTCGTCAATGAACCCTTGCCTCTGCACCAAAGGGTCCACCCTCGCGCTTAAATGGGGGCGGCCATTCGGGCGAAATGGCCCTATAGTGTAGCTTGGATATCACAGAGGCTTGCGGAGCCTCGAACCCGTGTTCGAATCGCGGTGGGGCCGCCAACCCTCATCCTCAAGCGTGAGCTAATGGCACGCCTGCAGTCTGAAGAACCTGGATGTCCAAGTCCTTGATGATGTCAGCCTTCTCACCTTCGATGGGTTCCTCGAAGTCGGTGTAAATCTCATCTGGGGAGTAGTCACTGCTGGTGATTTTTCCAACCAAAGATTTGGCGAGGGCAGGGTAATCTGCGGCGATTTTTCGCAAGAGAATGGGGTCAGTTTGCCAGTCACTGGCGCCCTTCAAACCACCGGGGGCTTCGCCAAGATGTTCAACCACTTCGAAGAAGCCGCACACAGAATAGTGGCCTGTGGTTTCTTTTTCGTGGTCGTCAAAGAGAAGGTTCCACCAGGTCTGTCGTGGTTTCTGGTATTCGATGCGATAGCCCTTGTTCAACGGCAGCCCGTAGTGAAGTCGCCAAGACCATCCATTGGTGCCTTCAAAGGTGAAGGTGTCGTTGACGAAATCAAATTCACCGCCCACGGTGTTGGCAAAATGCCGTTCCATACTGGGTGAAAGGGGAGAGCGTGCGAGTCCGTAGATTTGGAACAGGGTTCGTCGCAGCGGACTCAAACTCTCATGAAGCCAAGAGACCTCATCGTTGAGCAAGCCGAGAAGGTAGCCTGCAAACAAGTCGTATGCGGGCATGTTCTCTTGATGACGGACCTGAACACAAGCGCTTTTGGGTTCCTTGACCAGTCCGGTCTTTGGATGAACTTCCACCACGTCAAAGGAATTGTAACTGAAGGGATTCACGAATTTCCCCATGAAAGACTTCACGTCAACTCGGTAGATGGCCAGTCGGCCAACGATGATGAGGTGCCCTTCCTGGTCCAGCTGCATTCGGTCTTCGTGCTCTTCCACGATTTCGGTCACCAGTCGAGCGGCGACCTTAGCGGACTTGGCGATGTTAAGCATGGAGTCAAGCATGTCATCTCGGCGAATCTCCTGGACGGTCCCTTCTCGAATATCACCAAACAATGCCGCTAAACCATCAAACTCTTCGCTCATGCCATCCATGGCTTTTGAGGGGATATAAACCTACGAAGTCCAGTCAACAATCTGCCAGTCGTTCGCCTCTGCATGACGACGAAGTGGGCCTTCGGGGCTGACGGCGATCGCATGACCGCACAGCGCCATGAACCAAGAGTCGGCAAGGGTGTTTCCGTAGCCGTAACATGCCGCTAAATCATGTCCGTTGGCATCGGCGTCGGCCATAACAACCGGTACCTTGCCTTTGCGTCGAGGCACGCTCCAACCCCGTTCTGACCCCGACAAAATGCCCTCTCGCACCTCGGGCCCGCACCCGTACACGGCGTCCATACCGAGCACCTCAGCCATGGCTTCGGCCATGGGCGCTACGGTCGCCGTGACCAACACCAGGCGGTGGCCCTGCTCTCGATGCCAAGCAAGTTTTTCCCACGCTTGAGGAGGGATAGAGGGCTTGAGTTTCTCACCGGCAAGTTGTTTGGAATAGCGTTCAAGAATGGCCCATGAAGCAAGCGACAGGTGTCCACGATTTCGTGCTGCGTCGTACACCGCTCGACCCCGAATCACGTTGGTGATGAAGCCGGTGGTCCAGGCCAATGCCCCCCACGGAATTCTCCAAGGGCGGCGTCGTGCGAGGTAAGCGGTGAGGGTCTTTTCACTCGACGCGTTGAGAAGGGTTCCGTCAAGGTCGAAATACGCAGCAACCTTGCCCCCCATGCATCGGCGAGGTCGCCGACCCTACATGAGCGAACCGCATGACACCGGATTGAGACCGTGCAATTTCAGGATTCATCCGCTGAAGGTCCGTAGACACGGCGTCCAGCTCGATGATCTTGCCACCACGTCAGAGATTGGCGGAGATGACGGGTGATGAAGAAGCCTACTTTACGGGGGGTGAGGCCGTGGTTTCGTAATTTTTTATCGTGGTTGAGGTTCGCTACAATGGCTTGTGCTGAACAACCCGGGTTCGCAAATACGAATTGGCGAACTTCTTTCGCAAGTCGTTCAAATCTTGCTCGTTTTTGACTTCCTTTTCCTGTTCGTTGAGGCATGAACTGAGAAAACGGATTGAACCGTTATCAAAGATTCGTTGGGACTTCACTTGAAATCGACCGGTTGGGTCGTCTTCCAATTCGCCGTCGCCAACTTCTTGGCCTTACCGTCGGCGATGATGGGGTGGATGTCGTTGAGGCGACCATGCATACCGTGAACTTGGAACTTGACACGCAATTCAGCCATACGGTCTCGCTGAAGCGCTTCGTCCTGCTCGTCGTCAAGATCAACGGTAGCGAGGGTCGTGCCTTCGTTGGCGCACGTGATGGTCAGGGTGCTGCCGGCATAACTCAAAGTCGGGCGGAAATCCCAATCATCGGGGTGATGCATCCAAACCGAGAGGTCGAGCGACAACGTGTCTCGAAGGGTAACGCGTCCAATTTCTACCGTGTCCACCATCGTAACCAATCCTTGCCAAACAGCCCCGCTTCATACCCCTTTCGCTTTCACTCGCTCGTGGAACCGACAGCGACCTCGGTAAGTGAGGGGCGCATAAGAATCACTTCAACCGTCAAGGTCCAATCGTTTCCTGGGTCGGGGTCGAGCTCCCCAATGAAGGCATCGGGGTCGGATTGCTGTGCAATAACCGACCACACCCAGGGCCCCTGGCCTTGCCTGCTTTCCTTTGAGCTCAGCAGCAATTGCAGCAGGGCTTCTGCGGAATCGGAAGTGTACATACCATCTTCCCCGCGGAGATTCATGTCGTCGTCGGCCATCTCGGCTCGTGCGGGTTCATTGGTGGAATAGTTGCCTGGCTCGGTGGCGATTGAACGCTTGTAATTGTCTTCTACGATATGGAGGGCCAAAGTGAAATTATCGTGCGGTGGAGCCACGTCTCGGTCCAACTCCAACACGGCATTGAACGACATCACCCGCCCAATTTCTCCAGGGGTTATGTTCCCCGACCAAGTCTCACCTTGGTCGAGGTATTCGTCCCATGACATCTCGTAGGTCTCCGTGATCCAGGTCACTTGGAACGTACGCGTGGTCACGTTCACCTCGAACGGTTGGAGTGCAAATGCACCCGCTGCATCATCCACGCGCAAGATGCCGTTGATGATGCCAGAGGCGGAGGTGTCGAGCAAAACGGTGGGCGTGGTGGCGTCGGCATCGTTGCGAGCATCACCATCGCCATCGTTGTCCTCAGCCGTGTTCAAATCCCAACGAAAGGTGAGGGCGTCGCCTTCGGGGTCGAATGATGCACTCGCATCCAACAGAGCAGCATCGCCGGCACGAACGGAGGTTGGCATGGAGATGTTGATGCTGGGGGCACCGTTCACAACGATGGTGGCGATGGCATCGTCTTGCCCGCCTTGGTCGTTGGTGACGGTGAGGCGAATCGTATACTGGCCATAGGTCAGGTAGGTATGTGATGTGAAACCGATGACCGTTTCTGCGGTGGTGCCATCACCAAAATCCCAAGCATACGTTGTGATGACCCCTTCAATCGGTGAGGAATCGCGGGCGTCCAGGGTCACCATCTCGCCTTCCTGAATCAGGGTAGGGTAGGCTTCGAGGGTTGCACGCGGGTCCACGGTGGTATCGAGCGCTCCCGTGCATCCTGCCAAAAGGCTCAGGAGGAGGGTTTGCACCACGACCAAAGCGAACATACGCTCTGTCCGTCTACCCAGCATGAAAACAAGGCTACCCTTACCCTTTCTAATGGTTCGGGAGTCCAGATTAAACAGAAGGGGGGTTTTCATCCTCGTCAAAGACCACCGCTTCGGGAACATCACCCTCAATGCTGGCACGGAGATAGGGGTCGTCGAGGGAGGCGACATCGACCACATCCACTTCATCCACATGCGAGAAACTCTCATCTTCTTCAGCCATCAAATCGTCCAATGATGCATCGCCAGCGTCGTAGGGTGCGGCCACCGGTTTCACCTCGGTGCGGGGCACTTCAGCCTCGTCAAACAGCGAAAGAGCCTCGTCTGTTTTGGCTTCTTGGAGTTCTGCGAACGCTTGCTCTTGAAGGCTATCTTCGTCGAGCGATGTGGCCTCAGTGGCTGCGGATTCCTTGTTTGACGAACCTGATTTGAACCAGTCGCGCAAGCCCATGAAGCACCTGATAGGGTCATGGCGTTTGAGAGTGATGTTCAAAGGGGGTGCCCACCGTTAATTGTTCATGGCACAGGATCTTTTCCAAGGAGAGAAGGTCTTGGCCTTTGATTTGGAAACAACGGGGGTCTCAACCAACAACGACCGCATCGTTCAATTTGCGCTCATTGGGACGTTGGAGGACGGTACGCCAGTCAACAGGGAACAAATCGTGAAACCCAACGTCCGCATCCCCTACGATGCAAGCCAAATCCACGGCATATACAACGAAGATGTGCGAGATAAGCCCCCGCTTGCCGAGGTCGCTGACGAGTTGGCAGAATTGATTGAGGGCGCCATCCTCGTTGGCCATAACGTCCGAAGTTTCGATTACGCCATGCTGAAAACGGAGTTTTTGCGCATGGGTCGCCTCGCTCCACAGCCCAAAGCGATCATCGATACGTTGGAGCTGGTTCGAAGGCTTCGTCTTCCAAGACCCCACAACCTGGGTGCCCTTTGCCAACGCCACGGTATCCGTCTTGAGGCGGCGCACACGGCAGCGGCCGATGCAGCGGCCACCATGCTGCTGTTTTGGCGACTATCTGTTGAACATGCGTCCGTGTTCCGTCGTTC
The DNA here is from genome assembly GCA_002689105.1 of Verrucomicrobiales bacterium. GTDB lineage: Archaea > Thermoplasmatota > Poseidoniia > Poseidoniales > Poseidoniaceae > Poseidonia. The sequence continues at coordinate 32,427 of NZEQ01000040.1, forward strand.
AATTCCAGAACTGGAACGCTGGATTGCCCACGGAGACAAACCCCAGGATGCATCGGAGTTGGGCCGCGGCCTCGAAGACCTGGCCCCCGTTGATGCCATGGGGAAGGTTCGAGAAGACGGGGACGAACTCGTTCTTGCGTTTGGGCGGCATCGAGGCCGGTATCTCTCCGAGGTTCAGACGAACGACCCCTCGTACATTGGTTGGCTCCTGTCCTCCAATGGATTGGATTGTGAAGCGACAAAACAGCGAATCAAAGAGCACCTTCGCTCATGAAGCCTCTCGCTCGTATGGGACATCATCGGGCAGTGGCGACCACGGCAGCACATCGCACCACGGTCCAATGCGCCAGGTTCCACGACTCTTCATGACCGAACCAAGGAACAACGCGCCCTGATGGCCCGTAGCCTGGAGCGCTTCAAGCACCTCTTTGCCTCGGCCGTCAAATCTGGCTGAAATTTGTTGACCGGTCGGAATGGCCCGGCCGGTGGCGTCCAAGGGCTCACACAGTTCCAAGACCGCAGCCCCTGAGGTTCGTTCGTACCGATGAAGGAGCACCACGGCATCGCAGAAATCACCCTGGTGCAGTGTGCCCGATTCTTGGCGCCATGTCCACCAGTGCGGGCACCACGCTTTCCAGTCGCAAAACCCACCACAACTGTCCGGACCGGGCGTTGGCGCCATGGGCATGGTGGTCGGCTGGGTCGCCTCCCAAGCGGCGTAGGCTTGTTCGAGAACACTCTCGCCTTTAGCCGCCCATTTTGAGGCCGTTTTGGTGTACCAGCCTTCGGTTCGAACGGGAGGTGCAGCGGGATTGTTGGCCAACAAGATATCCCGGTACATCCGAAGTTGCCGGTTCACCTCGGGCTTCAGCTCTTCGGTAGGGGCGTGGCCGGTTTTCAAATCAGCGACCAACCAACCCTGCATTTCACCGGCTTCGTCAACGTCCGCAAAGAGGAGGTCAAGCCGCCCCATCAAACGTCCATCGCCTGTTCGGAGTTCACCTTCTACGGCGATGGTCAACGATTGAAGATGCTTCCACAAGGCGACGGTCACCTGCTCGTGGCTGAGGTGTTTGGCGCCGATGTGGTCGAGAAGCAAGACGACCCCTCCACGCTGTTGTTTCTTGGCTTCGCTCCATTTCGCATCCTTCCAATCAGGGCGTCGAGGCGTGGCCATGAAGACGGTTTTCTCTTCGTCCCAACGTGCCTTCAGAAATCGTTCTGCTTGAAGAGGTAGCCAGCCTGACTCGCCGTCGTCTCTGCCCGTCAAATCCATGTTGAGCAGGTCTTCAATTGAAGCGTGAACCGCTGTACCCAATGAAGCCGCCATGCCCGCTTTACGAGGAAGGCGTTGGCGACTCAGCCAATACATTCGGGGACAGGTTTCGTACCGGTTCCAAGCCGAGGGGGAGAGTTGGTGCGCTCTCTTCGTCTCAGGAGCGCCCTCATCCATGTTGTGAGGTGAGCGTTGTTGATGATGAAGGTTTGGTGACCAAACGGGGAAAGTGTTGAAGGGCAGCGAGCCGCACCCTGCTTCATGGATAGCCCCAGTTTGCGCATCAACGCCTTGATTGAGAACGAGAATGCCATGGTCATCGCCTGTTTCCCAAGCGTGGGTATGGTCTCCAGCATTGTGGCGCATTATCTCATCGACCATCTTGACTTGGAATTTGTGGGTGGCCTCGTCGACGAACGCCTTCCGGCTCTCGCCATGATCAATCAAGGCGTTCCCCTCCCGCCCATCCGAGCTTACGCCGGTAAGCCTCAATGCACCATTGAGGGGTGTGATCAAGTCATTTTGCTCATGAGTGAAATGGTGGTTCCAGAATCCCTTGTGCACAAGATCGTCTGGGCGCTGTTCGAGTGGTCCAAGGAACACCAAGTCCTCGCAGGTGTGGTCGTGGACGCCTTTGCCAAAGCCGGCATGAAGAGCGGTATGGAGGGGGTTGACCCGGTGGTGGAATACGAAGACACCGACGAGATTGACGTGGTCGGTATCGGTTGCAACGAAACCGTTCGAAAGATGCTCAAGGAGATGGACATTCCTTTGTTGGAGTCAGGTGTGATTCGTGGCATGAACGCTGGTATCCTCAGTGAAGCCTCTCGCCGTGGACTCGGTACGATGTCCATCATGGTGGAAGCCGACCCGCGCTGGCCCGACGCACGAGCAGCAGCGGCGCTGATCGAACGGCTGAACACGCTGTTGCCAAGCATCAACCTACCACAGGAACCGTTGCTGGCCGAGGCTGAAATGCTTGAAGCCCAGATTTCTGCATTGATGGAATCAGCCGGCGGCTCCGACAAGGGTAGCCCAGCCTCAAACGCCATGCTTTACGGCTGATCATCCAAGAAAATCCGAAAGGGAAGATTGTCCTGCTTTGGATGGTTGAGGCACGTCGTCAAGCGAGG
>NZEQ01000041.1 GCA_002689105.1 Verrucomicrobiales bacterium
ACTGAATTGGGTCACCTTGTGGTCAGCCTTCGTGGTGCCCAGCACCTTTCCGAGCTCCCGCATGATGCTACGACAGATGACATCTCCGATGAGGTCCGAGCGAGGTTCGTGAAAAGCGATGTTCAGATTCAATTGCCGCAGCGTCAATCCTTGGCTACAGCCTCACGTTTTGCTCAACTCTTCTATTGGATGTTGGAATCAAAGCACCCGCTCTTGTTGTTTGGTATCCCGGGTGTTGTGCTCTTTGTCCTGGGCTATCGATTATCGGGTGACCTCGCCACCATGTTTACCGAACTGAACTCCACCTCCATCGGCGTGACGTTGATCACCATCGCGATGACCCTTATCGGTCTGTTCGCCATGATGGTCGCCTTGATTCTCTACATCATGGGGAAGCAGGTCGCTCGAATTCAAAACCAATACAATTGGCCCAAAGGGAGTTGAGATATTGACTACTCACCTCGTTTGCCTGGACATGGACCGTGTTTTGGTAGACCACCTTTCGACCTGGCAGTTTGTTTACGATAAACTCGGTATCTCGAATGATGAATCGTTTGAACTCTACAATCAAGGTCTACTGAACGAATGGGATTGGATAAAACTGGATTTGGCTCTCATTAAGTCAGCACCTGGAGGCAACATCACCGATGAAAGGCTCCGTGGATTGATGGAAGGGATGCCCATGATGAAAGGTTGGAGAACTTTGATTCAGCACCTCCTTGACCACGATGTTCACGTGGCTATCGTGAGCGGAGGCCTGCAAAAAACCGCTCGAGACATTGCCGCATCTTTTCCCTCCGTTGCCCCTTGGCGTCGCCGCTGGGGAGGCATTGACCGACACACGGCCCAACAACAGAGCGGTGGCTTTGACTCAAAGCTGCATGTGTTCACGAACGGATGGTTGATGGAACCAGGAGATGGTTCTGCGCCAGCAGGCATAGGAGATTTNGGGCGATATCAAGTCCAGATGAACGGAAAGGGCGCCATCGTCAAGATGTTNCAGCGCCGGCTTGNCGTTGAGAAATCCAACACNGCATCCGTTGGTGATTCAATGGGNGATGTGGGCATGTTTGGNGAAAGTGGATGCGCTGTATTGTTCAATCCATGGGACGACCGACCGAGAGAATACGCACATCATGTGATTGAAGAGAAGGACTTGCTCATCGTTCTCAACCTCATATGCGAGCGTTTTGGTCTTCCCAAACCTTGATGNAGAAGTTGGGGGGACAGACGGCCATGGTTGTCGATGACTTGATGTCCATTTGTCCCCACTGTGGATTTTTGCTTGGTGCGTTCATCCCGGGGATGCCGTGCCCGATGTGTGGCGAAATTCTGCTTTGATCAGGGAGTGACCCGCCTGGATGTGCGTGGGAAAGGAATCACTTCTCGAATATGCGTTGCGCCAGCAAGCCAACTCACCACACGGTCAACACCGAGCCCGAAACCACCGTGCGGCACACCGCCGTAGGAACGTACATCGATGTAGAATTGGTAGGGTTCACGTGGNGTGCCTTCTTCGTCAATCCGTTGNAGAATCTCTTCTTCGGACCATGTGCGCTCACCGCCTCCAATGATCTCTCCATAGCCTTCAGGGGCCAAAAGGTCGTGGCAGAGGACATAATTCTCATCCTCAGGGTCAACTCTGTGGTAGAAGGGTTTGGCAACCTTGGGGTAGTGGGTCAAGAAATGGGGGACATCGAAATCTTGGGTGAGGACTTTTTCCTTTGAATAATCTAAATCCTGCCCCCATTCTACCGCNACACCNTTTCCTTGAAGGATTTCAATGGCCTCATCATANCTCATTCGAGGGTAAGGGTTGTCNGCGTACCGTGCAATNAAATCCAAGTCCCGNTCNAGGTAAGTAAGTTCTTGTTCACGTTCCTCCAACAGGGTNTTTGCGATGGTTCGAACCACGCCTTCTCCGTGGGCCATGATGTCGTTGTTGGTGGCCCATGCCATCTCCATTTCCGCATGCCAAAATTCNGTCAGATGGCGACGTGTTCGCGATTTTTCAGCACGGAAGGAGGGTGCAATGGTGTACAACCGTTCCAAGGCTGGCATGGCGGCCTCGGCATAGAGTTGCCAGGATTGGGTCAGGTATGCTTTCTTTCCAAAATACGGGACCTCAAACAAGGTGGACCCACCTTCCACAGCACCAGCAACGAAATTCGGTGCTTGGTATTCCAAGAAATCGTGTCCTCGGAAGTAGTTGTGAATNGCACCAAAGGCTGAACTNCGNAGTTTTAGCATGGTGGTGGCCCGTGTGGTTCGCAAGTAGAGGTGNCGATGATTGAGGGTGTGTTCTGTCCCTCCATAGGTCAACTCACCGTCTTCGTCTTCAACCAACATGTCGGCTTCGCCGATGGGGAAAGGGCGTTCGGAATTGACGGCTCCAACGATNTCAACGTCCACGATGTCGAGTTCATGGCCACCCTCGGCTCGCTCGTCGGCACGAACATGNCCCGTGAAAACGACACTCGTTTCGATGATGGCTCCTTTGAGCGTTTCAAACATCTCATCGCCGAGATTTTTCTTTTTGCCAACACACTGAATGGTTCCTGTGGAATCCCTNAGAACAACGAACCAGATGTTGTTGTTTCCACGGCTCCGTTTTACCCAGCCTTTCAATTCAACCGTCTGGTCCGTGTGTTGTCCGTTTTGCACATCGCCGATCCATGTGGTCTTGACCATGCTCTCACCAAGANCCTCCACCGGTTCAGCCTATGTGAATGTCTCCCTCATGGAATCTCGAAACANGGCCCCCATTCCATCATATCGTGCAAAGGGTCAAAACGGTTCAAGTTGACCAAAGCATGTGAGAAAGACGGCGGTCTACGCTTTGGGCGGTAATGCTCTGCAATCTCCCGGAAGTGATTCCAAGGACTCCGTTGAAGTTCTTGCTCGAGTGATGAGCGATGTCATCGACCTCCTTGAGATGGACTGGAGCGTGGTCATCACGCATGGAAACGGGCCTCAAGTTGGACACCTTTTGGCGATGGATGAACAACAAACACAAGGTTTGGACACTTGGGTTGCCGCAACTCAAGGTATGATTGGACATGAATTGTCCATGCATCTTCAAGCCATCATGGAACGTCGNCGNCGNCCTGAACGAACAGCGGTATTGTTGACTCGTGTGGAGGTTGACACCGAAGACGAAGGCTTCGCTTGGCCGACCAAACCGGTTGGTCCCGTTCTCTCCTCACAAACCGTCATGACCGCCGATTGGGACATCGCAGAAACGGTCCACGGGCCCCGGCGGGTGGTCGCAAGCCCGATGCCTCTTCGCATCATGGANTTGGANGTCATCCAACAACTCGTGCAGTTGAAGGCNGTCGTGATTTGCGGTGGCGGNGGTGGTGTACCGACCGCTCGTCTCGACCAACATCTTCAGGGCATGCCCGCCGTCGTCGATAAGGACCACTTCTCATCTCTACTGGCAAGAGATCTTGGTGCTCATGCCCTTATCATCAGCACGGAAGCCGATGCTATCTATCGNGGGTACGGCACCGANGATGCTGAAGCGNTGCGAAGGTTGACCGTNNAAGAAGCTCGTGCGCTGGATGAGGCGGGTGAATTTCCGAAAGGTTCCATGGGTCCCAAAGTGGAGGCGCTTTGTCGGTTTGCTGAACATTCTACGTCAGGTACATCGGTTCTGTGTTCGCCTGGCGATGTTCTTTTGGCGCTTCGAGGTGAACGCGGCACTTCCATCACAGCGTCGTAATCGACCTCCAAAAAGAATCATGTTCTTATGGTTCCATCCTCTCGGATGAACCATGAAGACCCCCATCGTCGCCGAAGCCCACTGTGATGCTCCTTGTGGAGTGTATGACCCAGCCAGCGCTCGAATCGCTGCTGAAGCCGTTCAATCCATGACCAAGAAAATGCTGGCTATGACCTGCCCCGACACCTCCGATGGCGTCGCTATGGCTGCCTACATGAACACCATGGCTCGATACGCAGCCGTCAAGGAAGAAGAGGCGCAGAAGTGCAAGGACGAACTGCTGGTCCTGTGGACTGATTTCTTCAAGCCCCAACATCTCGAGTCCAACCCGGACCTCCACGATACTTTCTGGCACGCTGCCAAACTCTGTTCGGCTTGCAAGGTCGAAGTTTCAGCTGGCCACGCTCAAGAACTCATGGACGCTTGTGAGGCCATCCACGAGATGTTCTGGTCCGCCAAGGGCCGTGAAGTTCCGTGGATCCGTGCATCTTGAGGCAGGTTCATGACGAACATCTTGGATGTGCGCATCCAAGGCGACAGCATGTGGCCCACGTTTCGTGATGGCCAAATCCTCCAGTTTGTTGAGGTTCATTCCGAGATGAGATTTGAATCTGGGGATGTGGTTTTGGCCCATCATCCTCTCAAGAAGGGTGTTCTCTTGGTCAAGCGCATTCATCGGATTGAGCCAGACGGGCGCCTCTTCTTGACCGGTGACCAACCCGATCCAACCTCAAGCGAAGACTCGCATAATTTTGGTCCGGTGTCACGGGAGAACGTCGTTGCTCGATGGACGGGTTGAGTTTGGCGGGCCTGACGGGGTTCGAACCCGCGACCGACGGATTAAGAGTCCGTCGCTCTACCTGACTAAGCTACAGGCCCAACTCGGCCTTTTGCCCCGTCTATTTAATGATTCACGCAAAGGGGTTTTGAAAATCCATCAATCGCCCTTTTCCAAGATGGAAACACCCTCCGAGGAGGCAAGCACGACCACATCGCACATGTTGTTGAACAGGCCAACTTGTACGACACCGGCAAGGTTCAAGAGTCGCCGTTCGGTTTCTTCAGGGTTCGTGAGTGTAGGTCCAGTATGCGCATCGACAATGTAATTCCCGTTATCGGTTGTCAACAACGCTTCGTTTGAAAGCCTCATGGCAACTTTACAGCCGAGCAACTTCTCAATGGCCCGTTTCGTGGTGTTGTAGGAAAACGGGGTGACTTCAATCGGGAGTGGGAAGGCACCAAGGGTATCCACCTGCTTGCGGCCGTCGGCAACCACCACCATGCTCGCCGAGGATTGCGCCACCACCTTTTCCCGCAACAAGGCTGCGCCTCCGCCTTTGATGAGTTGGAATTGAGGATCAAACTCATCGGTGCCGTCAATGACAACATCCAATCCCTCAAGTTCGTCAAGGTCAGCAAGCGGTATGCCGACCTCCATGGCGAGGTCCCTGGTGGCCAGTGAAGTTGGCACGCCCACGATTTCTAGCCGCTCTTCACGGACACGTCGGCCCAATTCTAAAATGGTGTATTTTACGGTTGAACCTGTTCCAAGACCTACGTTCATGCCCGATTTGACGTAAGCACAGGCAGCCACACCCGCTTCTTCTTTCAGGGCCTCAACGTCCATGCCCAATCCTTGTCAACCCCATCTATGGACTTTCTCACTTCAAACAGCCATGCCAAAAAGTCCGAACCCTTTAGACCTTGAAGCGAGCGTACTAGGGGCATGAGGGCAAGGGCTCGACCTGCATCGGTGGCGCTCGGCCTCGTTCTCTTGTTCGTTCTCTCCCTTGTTCCCATGTCTCATGATGTTCAAAATGTTCTGGATTTAGATGAAATTCTCAACGAAACAACCCCGCTCGGTCAAGCCGAGAAATTGACCATCGGTTCGTGGCCTGACGGAGCCAACCAACGGGTCGAAGTGTCCATTCCAGATGGCCATTCTATCAAATCGTTGGACCTGGATATCGGCGCTGCAACATTGACGAGTTCAATGGCTTCAGTGCTCACCGATGTNGGGGACTTTGACGGCAATGCTGTCTANGATGGCATGGATGTGAANAAATCCTCACTTCAAATTCTCCCTCAGGATTGGAGCTATGATTTTGAGTCCAACACGTGGGCACCTGAGTGGACGCGCTCGGGTACATCGAACTGGGGGATTCAAGCAGATACCCGACTCCAAGGTTCACGACTCGCNAAGGCAGGGACCATCAGCCACAACCAAGAATCCAGCATGACCCTCGATGTTTCTCAATTGCCTGCAGCCAGCGGGACGTTCAGGTACAGTGTTTCCTCAGANGGGAGTTTTGACTATCTCATCTTCTGCATTGACAACACCGCTTGTTCNAGATACAGCGGTTACACCCAGCGTTGGTCGGGCACGGTGAACAATGGATTGCAAACGTTCTCNATTCCTGCCACAGCCCAGACGTTGACGTGGAAGTACACCAAAGACGGGAGCGTCAATTCCGGCTCTGATACGGCGTGGGTTGACGATATCATCATCACGCCCCAGGGCGGTTCGGGTAGTGGAGAGGGCAACTGGACTTCGGAGGTCTTCGGGCCAACGCTACTTGGGCGAGGTGAAAACCTCATGCACGGCTTGCTTCACATGGACGCCTATGTCTTACCGGGTTCGGTCTTCGAATGGCAAATCCTNGATGCCACCACGAACACTCCAGTGCCCGGCTTTGAACGCTTAACGTCCACATGGGCGGATTTGGGGATGATCGATTCGCACCAATACCCGCTTCTCAGGTTCAAGGTTCACATGAAAGAAGCATCCGGTGGCGGCACATCCGAGATACGGAGTTGGTCGCTCAACGGTCATTTAGGCAAAGAGTTTGATACCGACCCAACGGATGAAGGATGGAGNATTCAGGGTGGAAATTGGGCCAACGGCGTCATCACGAGTTCAGGAACAGTTCTTTCCGATGTCTATCATGTTCGGTCCGGTTTCTCTGCCGTAAGTGTTGACAGCACACACTCAGGGAGTGGACAACTCCAATTCACAACCGATGCAGGACAATCTTGGACCGACCTTGACGCCGTTGACCGATTTTCACTTGAAATGCCTGCGCACATGTTTCAGTTGCGAATGGTCAGTGCCTCNGGCAGTGGCACCTTCACTTGGGACTCGGTTGAGGTTGAATTGGTCCGCACTTCATTACCGGACGGTTTGCGACTCGACGTTGGGTTGGACGGTGCCAATGAGTGGTCCATGGATCGTATNGGAAACGGNGCGTTTGGTTTGCAAAACACGCTGGTGACCGATGACCTGTGGGTTTCTCGAGCTGTTGCTCCAGCAAATACCGCTTCCCTTGAAATCGCTGTTCCAACACAAGGTGTTGACGCCTTTTCCTTTGCAGTGGCCTCTCCTTCAGGTTCCATTGCCAGTCCGTTCATGGCGATGGCGGTCAACGGCCAAGACATCCTCAGTCGAACACTTGCCAACATTGAGGATTTGTTGGTGGTTTCATTGGATGATTCTGAACTCACCACNCTCAACAACGCCCTTGCGCAGGCATCCAACAACCACGGTCCTGCTGGTCTTCCGATGGCTACCGTTGAGGTTCGTATTGGTTCTTCACTCGCTTCGGGTGATTTGCTCTTTGGCGGTGTCTTTGCTCCGTATGACGCAGACCTTTCACTCGAACTCAATGCCGGGCACCCACTGGTCATGGGTTTGAACCACGCTCTCTCCTCAACCATTCCCAAGGCNGGTCAACGAACCGTGAACCTCCCTGTCAGAATGGATGCCACCGGTTCGGTGTATCTGACGGTCAACGATATTCAGTCCCAAGCCTCGGTGAAGGCGGTCGAGTTGGAAGTCCACAATGTATCCGATACCTTCGTTCCAGGCGTTGATTGGGTAGAGTCTGCGGGTACCTTCGATTTCTCACCCCTTGGGATTACTGATGCGCTCACACACGCCACCCAGTCAGGTTGGCAAGTGGAACTTCACCTCTCGGGTTCTCAACAACAATCCAAACTGAGTTGCCCGGTTGCTTCTCTTCCCATCACTTCGACCTCATTGTCGTCTTGCACGGCATCAGGTACAGCACTGCTTTGGTTTGATGACGGCATGCCCGGTTCAATTTCAGCGGTGGGATCCGGTGAATTCCTTGAATTGCGCCATCACTTCCGATTCCCTGACGGCTGGGACGATGAGGCATCTGCCACGCTTTCNGTGAGTTTGATCTCTTCATCAGGTCCCCTGCTCCCTGTGTCCAAGGTCTTTGGTTTGGGTAACGACCAAGGCGTGGAAAACGATATCGAGGTAAAATCATGGTCCGTTCTCTCAAACGAAGGCATTCGTTCAGATGCTGAATTCCCCTATCTCCGAGGTGGAGAGGTGGTTCATCTTGAGGTTGTGTTGGGCTTTGAAAACACCATGGAAGGAGCCCCTCGCTCGGGACAATCCCTTGTTCGTTTCCTGGTGGATGGAAATGAATACGCCACCACCAACTCGCTCAACGACGGAGTTGCTCTTTTCCCTTACACCATCCCCCTCGGCCGCCCCTCACTCGATTTGGGAATTGAAGTGGTACCGTTGCGAGGTCAGGACGTCGTCAGCNCCCTGCCATTAACGCAAACCTTCCTGTTTGATAATGTCCCACCAACCCTTGTTGACCGTTCTGTGGAACGTTTTGACAGTCGGGACATTGCACCTCGCACTTCGCTCACCTTTACNGTGGCCGACCGGCCCCATTTGCCGACCCATGCCGATGTCTATCTCTGGCACTCCTGGGTCGACGACCACAACGACAACGGTGTCATGGATGCAGATGAGGTTCAAATGAAGCCGCTCCAGCAACCTGAAAACCTCTCGGTCTTGATGGGTGAATACAGCACCGTGGTGGATTCCAGTGCTGCTGAGGAAGGGGATTATTTCGTCGGTTGGGTCGAAGTCGCCGACAGTGCAGGGCACCTCATGGAAGGCGGTGGAAGCCTCTCNGAACCTATGTTCCATGTGCAACTGAACGCCAATGGTGCACCCTCTCTCGGGGCCTCCTCACTCGGATGGTCCGATGGCGTTGAATCTCCGTGGTTCCATCCACACGAATGGTACGAGATTCGCGTCCCGGTCTGGGAACAAAACGGCATCTTTGACCTTGCTGAAATTGAACTCCAATTGGCTGCGAACACGCCTAACCCAGCCGTGATTCAGTGGAATCAAAGCACGGATATTTGCACTTCACTGGACCCTTATGTGGAACTTGAATCGTGCAAATTGGTACCAGCCGAAGCCGACGATTTGTTTTCACGAAACGGCGAATATGTTGTGAACTTCTCCATTGAATGGGGTTATGACCCCGATACTTCCGTTGAGCGGATACCAGAAATCACGCTCTTGGACCAATCAGGGCAATCCAATCGGTTCATGCTTGAGCCGCTCAATTGGAGGTTTTCAGGTGAACTTTCCATCGACCCGGATTCAATCCGCATTTCCCTTCCCGACAAAGATGATGATTCGATGGGCTACTGGGTTCAACCCCGGACCACGTTTGATGTTCACGGCGATCTCGTGTGGCACCGAACAGGTACCTTGCCCAGCCAAACCCTCGATGTTGAGTTGACCCTCGGTGAGAACAATTTGGAAGCTGAAGTTGTGAACGGTAGTTTCACCGGTAGCATGCTCGCCCCGCTTCTTGACGGGACATACGGTCTGTTTGGAGACCTCAGGGATGCTCCTAATGGTGCGGTCTATAGAGGCGAAGAATCGGCTTTTGTTTGGTTTATTGTTGACAATGAAGCGCCACGAGTGGCTGCTGTTGACCGCCCCGGTTTCAACAACATGTTGGCCGAAGATGAGTGGGAAGGATTGCAATTTGAACTGCGTCTTGATGAGAACGCTCGATTGGATGCTGAATCGCTTCGCTTGCACTGGTCCTTGAATGAGGCAGGATTGGGTTTGAATTCCTATGTTTTCGATAACGGAAGCCTCCCGTTGGAAATTCTGGGTGAACGGACCAATGGAGAGTCAATTCCCGTTCAATGCACGTTGGACTTGGACGATTTGATGCTCCCTGCATTCAGAACCAAGGCGGTCGAACTTCGCATATGGGTCACGGGTGCTGATGAGGCGGGGCTGCATATCGATTCCATCTTCAACGACATCGATGCACCTTTGCGAGTATGGAATCTTGAACAGCGAGTTCCCCTTTACGACATCTCTGACATCGATATGAAACCTGGAAGCGATATTCACCAAGGGGATCTCGTGGAAGTGTCTGCCCTCATAACAAACGGTGGCTTGGCTGATGGCGAGGCCAATTTGGTCCTTGAGCAGGTTGAATCAAGCGGTGCACGAACTCGGTTGGATGCTCGCGTCATCGACATACAATCGGGTGAACAGATGGTCTATCAGTACCTTTGGAAACCCGGACGAGATGGTTCACAATGGCTTGAATTGAGTATCGTCAATGGACCAAATTCTCAATCAAAAACAGTGCTGGTTGAAGAACCGCGCTCAGACGGTGTTTTGGGGACCATCAGCACCGTCAACCCTGCTTTGCTGACAGTGGTCGGTCTTCTCACAGCTGGCCTCATCGGGCTGCTCGTCGTTGGTTTGCGCCGAGAAGAAGTTCCTGCCAACAAACGACCTCCTTCTTTGAATTCAACAAGACAAACCCCCGTCCAACCATCCCAGGGCGGTGGCCCCTACGGCGGACCTCAAGAAGCCCTCTCACCCGGTGAAAACCCCTACAATTGATGGGTTTTGGCTGGGGTCGCATTGAAATGAGAGCGGTTCACACAGGCGTTTGGAGGGAGTAGGAGGACCGCTGACAGAGTTCGACTCTGAGGAAAGTCCCCTCTCCACAGTGCAGGCGGCTACCACAAGGAAGCAAACAGAAATGGTTGG
>NZEQ01000042.1 GCA_002689105.1 Verrucomicrobiales bacterium
GCTTCCATACGCATCACGAGCACGGGTTCGGTGTTGGACTTGCGAGCCAAGTACCACCCCACGTATTCACCTTCGGCGTTGTTGAAGCGTACCCGCACACCGTCCACGGTGGAGGATTCCATGTCGTCAAAGATGGCTGTGATGGCCGCCACAACCTCGAGTTTTCGCTCTTCGGGGCACGGCACCTTCACTTCGCCCGTGGTGGGCAAGGGTGGAGCGAGGCGGTCCAGCTCGCTGGAGAAGGTCGGTCCGCCCTCGCTTGATGGTGCATGACGGGACCACAGTTCAATGAGGCGTGCAGCGTTGTACAGGGAACAGTCGAAGCCGTACCATCCACGGTCGGCGAGGAAAATATGGCCGCTCATCTCGCCAGCCATCTTGCAGTCTGGCATGCTGGCCAAGACGCGCTTCATGAACGAATGTCCAGTCCGAGCCATCACCGGACGTCCACCGGCTTCCAAGATGGCTTGTTCCACGTTCATCGAACATTTCACATCGTACACGATGCGCAAGTGCTCGTCGTCGGCAGCATCCTCGGGCAATCTGTCTTCATCAGCAAGCAGATCGTCGGCGAGCAGGGCGAGGAGACGGTCAGGATAGATGAAGCGCCCTTCTTCGTCAACCGCTCCGATGCGGTCGCCATCTCCGTCGGCGCCCATCCCGAATTCGCAGTTGTGGTCCACGACGGCTTTCCCGAGGTCGACCATGTTCTTCGGTCGTGTCGGGTCGGCGCCGTGGTTGGGTTCTGTGGCGTCCCAATCGCAGTAGAGGTCGACGTGGTCGACGCCCATTTTGTCCAAAAGTTGAGTCATGAATGGACCGGGGACAGCGTTTCCACAGTCAACAGCCACCTTGACGTTTCGAGCAAGCGGTCCGGTGGACGCGATGATCGCATCAAGGTAGTCGTCCATGTGGGGGTGTTCGATGATTTCTCCAACCCCTTCACGGAACTCGCCCGCCAAGAAGACATCCTTGAGTTCTTGAATTTCTTCGCCTGCCAACGGTAGCGTTCCTCGGCACATCTTGAAACCGTTGTGCGTAGGCATGGGCAAATGACTCGCCGTGACCATCACGCCACCGTTCACGGGCAGCGTCCAGCAGGCGTGATAGACGCACCCGGTTGAAACGATTCCCAAATCCAAGACCTTCACGCCACCGTCAGCCAGACCCGCCATGAGTTGAGAGGCAAGCGCAGGCGATGAGTCGCGTATGTCCCGCCCAACGGCGTAGGATTCACATTCCAGATAGGTCGCCAGGGCGCGGCCGAGTCGGTAGGCAAACTCGGGGGTCAGTTCTCCGGTTCCATCACCGTTCGCAAATCCGCGTATGTCGTAGGCTTTGAAACAGGCTTCGGGCCACGATACCATGGTTGAGGGGAAGAGGCCGTGGGTTTTGAAGGCTGGCCATCTAGTGGAAAAGTAATAATTCCCAGATTTCAAATTATTAGTTTTGGTTAAATACATCGCAAGNTTCGGGCAAAACGGTGCTCAAGTGAACGAAGAAAGTTTGGCTGACGAACGTATCCCNGTGACTGTTTTGACAGGTTTTCTCGGTTCAGGGAAAACAACCTTGCTCAATCATATCTTGACCAGCACNGAACACAAAATGAAGTTCGCCGTCATCGAGAACGAATTTGGCGATGTTGGCGTTGACGAAAACATCCTCGTTGAGAGTTCTGAGGAAAGCATCATCGAAGTCATGAACGGGTGCATCTGCTGTACGGTCCGTGGTGATTTAACCGAAGTGCTTGACCGCATGCACGACCGCATCAAGGACTTCGACGGCGTTCTCATTGAGACCACCGGCTTGGCCGACCCTGCTCCTGTGGCGCAGACATTTTTCGTTGATGAGAAAATCACGGAGCGATACAAACTTGATGGCATCATCACGGTGGTTGACGCCAAGCACATTGTNCANCATGTGGACGAAGAAAAGCCGGAGGGTGTCGAGAACGAGGCCGTGGAACAATTGGCCTTTGCCGACCGCATCATGCTCAACAAGATCGACCTCGTTTCAGAAGAAGAACTCGGCGAGGTTGAGGCCAAGATCAAGTCCATCAACAACTCCGCACCTATTTACCACACGCAAAACAGCCTCATCGACCCCAAGAACCTCATCAACATCGGCTCCTTTGATTTGGACCGAACGTTGGAGATGGACCCCGAATTTTTGGACACCGAAGCCGAGCACGAGCACGACCAACGGGTCACCTCAACGAGTTCCAAGTTTGTCGGCGAATTGAACGTCAACAGGTTGCAAGCTTGGATTGGTAAACTCATGCGTGAACAAGGTGAAGACCTGTTTCGCTACAAGGGTGTTCTTGCCGTCAAGGGCATGGATGTNAAGTTCGTGTTCCANGGCGTTCACATGCTCTTTGGTGGAGATTTTAGCGAAGAGATTGGCCTTTGGAAAGAAGGCGAACCCCGAGAATGCCGCTTTGTGTTTATCGGTCGGGACCTTGACCACCAGGCGCTTCAAGATGGCCTCATGGCGTGTGTTGCCGAAGACCTGCGCTTCAAGGAGGGCGACACCGTCTATGCCAATGTTGGGGACTTCACCAAAGGTCGTATCCTGAAGTGCTGGGACCAGGGCAATCCGTACCGTGTGGAACTCCAAAACGAAGAACGGACCAATGTTTGGGTGCCAATTGACGACGATAGATACGTGCGCCCAGGTGAATGAAACCACCATTGAACGGGGGTAAAACAACATGAAGGCAACCGTGAACATCTGCGACGGATGTTGTTGCGGGCGTGTCAACAAACACAACATGGCCGTCCCGGTTGAAGACCTCAAGGCGGCATGGAGAGAACTCGACCTCACCAAGCATGTGAATCTCAGGGTCACCTCTTGTCTCGGCCCCTGCAGTCGTGCNAANGTGACCTTGGTCAACACCGAGCATGGNCGAACTTGGCTCGGGGGTATCGCGAGTGAAGACCACTATCACTCGTTGTTGGAATGGGCTCAGGGGGTGGCTGAACACGGCCACGACCATGCTCTGCCAGACAGTCTCCTCGCCCTGCGATTTGACCCCGTTTAGGCAGGGACCTATCGAACCATCCAGTTCACCGCCAACATCGTCACCGTGATGATGACCAGCGCNTCNAGNANCACNCCGTANTANGCACANGCNNCGAGNAANGCNGTNGCGGGTAGGCCGACCAGGCGCAAGAGCCGCGGCCACGTCCAGAGGCCTTTGGGAGGCTCGTCAAGATAAGGCGATCCTGGCATCTCAATCCTGCTTCACGGCTTGTACCACGATTTCCACCAGTGCATCTGCAGGCAGAGCGTCGACGGCAAAGGCGGCACGGGTGGGCTTGATTTCCACACCTTCGAGCCATGCGCCGTAGACTTCGTTCATAGGGGCGTAGAAATCCATGGTCTTGAGCAACACCTGGACGAACACAAGGTCGTGTTTTGAGGTACCTGCTTCCTCGAGCAGCCCGTCAATTTTGTCAAGCGTGCCTTGGGTTTGGGAAACAATATCGTCGCCCGCATCGATGTTGATTTGACCTGACAGCCAAACGTGGTTTCCAACGACCACAGCAGGCGTATAGGGGGCGTAAGTTTTGGTTCCGGGGGGGCTGATGCCGATTTTGCTCATACCGTTGGACCGTCTCACGCCGCCCATCAACTTCTCCCACGAATGCGAACCGCATTACGCAGCGTTCAGAGGTCAACACGAAAGACATCATCTTCCGAGTGTTCCTCATCTTCGTCCCTGCCTTCCTCCCAAAACGGGTGTTCTTCNTCGGCTGNTTCTTCGTTTCGTTTCTTCTTATCCGATTCCAATTTGACGGTGTCCGGTGCGACGAGGAAGGTCCCTGCGTCTTGACCTCCAGGGTCGGTAAGGTTGACGCTGTAGCCTTGGCCTGTCCCTCCGTAGTGATTGCTCATTGCGTCATGAATGGATTGCAGGTTGCTTCCACCCTTGCGGTAGGAGGTGTGTTCAACGGTCAGTTCGCCGCCCGAAGGGGTTGTTTTGGAGGTTGCCCGTTGAGCGGCTTGATTGGTGGTTAACTCGGCTATCTCGCCGACTGGACGGTTTTCGTCGTAGGACCGTTCAACCGTTCGTCCCATATGTTGGCGTGAGCGAGCCTCGTACTGGGGTGTGCCGCCTGAGCCCAGGATGAGGCCGGCGACAGCNAGGAGCAAGATGCCCACGCAGCAGCTCCCAAACCCTCTTGCGGCTAAGCCATCCACTTGGGCGGAGGGTGCTTGAGCGGCCTCGACAAAGAAGGCGACACTCATCCCGATGAAGCCGATGGAAAGGAGNAGAAATAGGANCCCTTTCCACACATTGCNAAATTCTGGCGCACCCTATTTNTTGGTTTTCCCAACGAGCNCCTNCCCTCTCCCCATTCGCCGATGCCTTGAGGGCAGGCACCTNCTCCCCCNACCATGCGCACCTGCTGGGTTNTGGACCATCCGGCCCACGTGCGTCTGCTCNCCGAGTTTTTGCGAAACGGCACCACTGCNGACCTCATCGTGGCCTGCGAACGNCCTGAAGTCCGGACCATGCTCGAGCAGGGTGATGGTCGCCTGCCTCGTCGGCAAACGCTCTGGGTGCCTCGTCCCGTCGGCGATGGACGNAAGCGAAAAGCGGTNTACCGTCTCCGAAGCGTTCAACGATTCCTCAAGGCCGCCNGCAAGGACGGCCAGGGCCCGGTTGAGCGCGTGGTGGGGGTTGGAGCNGCTTTGGAAATGATGGCGGCCAAACCCCGNTGGTGGCGACGGTCCAGCGTGCNTGAGCGCTGGTACATCACGGACACCGAGGTCAACCATCTNGCTCATCGNATCGCCCAGAAGAACGCCACTCACGCGGTTCTNCCCACCCACTGGCGGGAGGATTTAGACGGTGGTTTCCTCGGCTCGTTTGGTGGTAGGGTTCATCGCTTGGACGGGCTCCANGGCCANGTCCATCTCGTGCCGCANCGACGNCCATCCTCGGTTTCCTCTCCACCCCGAATCCTTGTTCGGCGACTTCAGGGGGACGGGGTCCACGATGGCGATGAAATCGTGGCCTTGCCAGAAGATGCCTTGGACGGCGTGATCACGACGCTGGCTGACGAGAACGGCTACGAAGGAGACGCTTGGGGGCTTGACCGAGAACTGGCGGCCCATGACGGCGTCATCACGCAATCGGTCACCTTAGCGAGTGAAGCGGCCTTGTTGGGNACCCCCGTTCTGCTCATTTCAGCAGCCGAGCGCGGTTTCCTTGACCGCTTGGAGCGAGAGGGCGCACCGTTATTCCGCTGGCGTGGACCGAGCGATGAATCTGAGTGGGGCTCGATTCATGCTCAGTTTTTGGCGGGTTTGCACCTGACCGATGCGTTGGAGCCTGCAGAATGGCCCGATGCCAAGGGGCAGTTGCTATCGTTGCTCGACTGAACTTGAATCAATCTTCAGAATCGTCGTTCNCAGCCTCAAATTTGGCTTGCATGGTCGGGTTGTTTCGGGTCAATTTCTTGATCGAGATGTCTTGTGCTTTGTCGTTGGCTAGGCGGTAGTTGTTGCCGGATTTGAGCAACTGTTCCTTGGTCTTTTGCAACTCGTCGATGGACTTGTCAATGCGCTCGATGGCCTTCATGAACTGACGGGTGGCCAGGTCGTAATTTCGGTTGAANTTCTCTTGGAAGTCTTTGAGGTCGGCTTCGAAGTNCTCAACATCGACGTTCTGCGACCGGATAACCGCCAACTCGTTTCGAATTTCAATCGACTTCAGGGCTGCGTTGCGCAGAAGCGTGATGATGGGGATGAAGAATTGCGGGCGCACCACGTACATCTTCTCGTACTTGTGCGACATGTCGGCGATGCCGTTGTACAATTCGTTGTCCGGTTCCAGCATGGACACGAGGACGGCGTATTCGCATCCCTTGGCCTTGCGGTCCTTGTCGAGTTTTTCGAGGAAATCCTCGTTTTTCTTCTTGGTCTTCGTCGTCTCACCTTCGTTCTTCATCTCGAACATGATGCTGATGAATTCGACATCGTTTTCGTCGGCCTCTTTGAAGATGTAATCGCCTTTCGTGCCTCCAGAGGCGTCGTTGTCCTTCTCAAAGTAGGCTGTTGGGAAGGCGGTTGGTCGGAGTTTGTTGAATTCGAGTTCGCAGTGTTGCTCCAGTGTTTCACCGAGCATCTTCGTGCTGAGTTTCATCTTCATCTCTTTTCGAAGCTCGATTTCTTCGTCCTTCATCTGGATGATTTTGTCCAGCGTACCGAGTTCCATCTGGTGTTTTTCAACCAACGTCTTCTCCATGAGGGCCTTCTCAGTATCGGCGTTTTGCACCTTGTTTTGGAGGTTCGAGATTTGGGTCTGCAGAGGCGTGGTGGCTTCGTTAACAGCCATTTGCTTCTCCATGTCCTTCTTCTCAAGTTCGCCTTTGAGTCGCTGAATTTGTTTCTCTTTGTTG
Organism: Verrucomicrobiales bacterium; assembly: GCA_002689105.1. Classification (GTDB taxonomy): domain Archaea; phylum Thermoplasmatota; class Poseidoniia; order Poseidoniales; family Poseidoniaceae; genus Poseidonia. The sequence continues at coordinate 6,411 of NZEQ01000042.1, forward strand.
GCGTATTCCTCGTCCTTCTTTTTGCTCATGTTCGACTCGGCCAATTCAATGGCCAATTCGTGGGTTCGCTTGGCTTCCTCAAGACGCGTGTTGAGTTCGGCTTCAAACTCAGCGCTTCGAACCTGCCCTACGATGGAGGCATAACCCGCAGCGTCCATCTCGAAAACTTGCTTGCAGTGTGGGCACTCAATGTCGCTCATGGGCTAAACCAATGGCCTAGGGTAAATAAGGAATCAGCGAGCCTTCAGACATCGTCTTCCGTGAGAATTTGCAGTTCAGCCTCAACCACCTCACCGGTGTAGAGCCCGTCGAACGGTGTCAGCCTTACGCTGATGACCGACCCGTTGCTCAACTCTGCGGTGTAGGTGCTCGAATTCCCCACATAGGTGCCGTTCACGAACCAAGCGAAGGACGACGTATCGTTATCGCTCTGAGCGTCGATGAAGAGGTAGGCCACTTCGTAGGTGGTGTTTCCACTTCCGTCTCCAGATTGGCTGCTGTTGATGGTGAGGTTTTGGATGATCGGTGTTTGGTTGGTCCACTCGACTTCCGTAATGACGATACCCGATGGCATGTAGATGGCAAAGGGACTGTCGCCTCCGGGTAGGAGACTTGCGTAGGTGTCATTGCCGCCGCCCATGGTGGCGGTGAAACCGTTCCACACTGCGAGGTGTTCAGCGGTGAAGACGTCCCCGGGCGCAGGGTCGCCGAAGACGCTCATGTTGGCCCCGAAGGTGGACGAACCCAGGTAAGCCATGGTTGGAACGCCAGGGTGGCTCCAAAGATAGCCCGTGGGGGCGTCTTCCACGATGCCGTTCGGCATGTAGATGGCAAAGGGACTTCCACCACCTGGGAGGAGGTCGGCGAATGAATCGTTGCCTCCGCCGGGGAACATCGCACCAAATCCATTCCACACCGCAAGATGCTCTTGGGTGAAGACATCACCCGCAACGGGGTCGCCGTAGACGCTCATGTTAGCGTTGAAGGTGGTTGTGCCAAGATAGGCCATCGTGTCAATTCCACTTTGGGTCCAAAGATACCCTGTTGGTTTGTAGGCGACAATTCCAGCAGGCATGTAAATCGCGAACGGGCTGTTTCCACCCGGCAACAAACTCTCGATGGTGTCGTTCCCTCCTCCAGGGAAGCCTGCTGCAAAGCCGTTCCATACATTGAGATGCTGCTCGGTGAATTCATCGCCAGCGACGGGGTCGCCATAGACGCTCATGTTCACGTTGAACGTGGTTTCTCCCAAGTAGGCCATGGTATCAATACCGGCTTGCGTCCAAACAAACCCGGTGTGGTTGCCGCTTGAAGCAGCGTTGCCAACGAGGCTGGCAATCCACTCATCCATTTCTTCCTGCCAGTAATTCGGTGAGACGCCGAGGAACTCGGCGCATTCAATGTTGGCTTCAGCCGTTGGGTCGTACTCCGAGTCGTTTCCGTTTCCGAGGGTGTAGTAAGTGATGTGGATGCAGTCCACGGTTTTCTTATCATCTCCCTCAAAAGAAAAATAGTCGCCATAGTAATCTCCGAAACCATAACCGAACATCAAAATGAACGTGGTGGCAACGGCGGCGAGGAACACTTTGGCATTGGTTCCACCAGCCACAAAGGTTCGCGAGGGAAGTTCGTCGAAGACCACGTGGTTTTCGCTGGATGCCGTTGCCTCCTTCTCCTTCCCGAGGAAATTCTTCAGGTTGTCGAGCATCGATGGTTTTTCACCATCCTCTGCCGAAACATCTTCATCTGAATCGGTTGATTCGGACGGTTGTTCCTTCACCATCATGCCTTCACCTTCTTCGGGAGTGTGGTAGAGCACGTCCTCCAACCGGTCGGTTTCCTTGTCGTAAATGGCGATCTTATGTTGAATGACTCGCTGAGCAAGCTCTTGCTTTGTACCTGAAACCGCAAGGTCAAGGCCCTTGGCCATCTCAACCAATTCATCTTTCTTGAGTTTCATCAACTCGCCTTCTGAAGGAATCACCAGATCACCCCCGCCAAGAGTTTGATGAGAAACGGTATCCCAATCATCAGGTTCACGCCAATCATCATTTTTCGCTCGTCTCCCGGCCAAGCCCATGAGATTGTTTTCATCTCTTCATCCGGCTCTAAGGCGTCGATGAGGTAGCGTTCCCAACCGGTGGCAAGGACCAAACCACAGACCACAGCGAGCAGAATGTCGGGAACGGGGATGATGATTTCGAGGAGCGTGGTAAACACGGCGGTGATGGCCACCATGACGCCGAGGGCGACGATGCGTAGGATTTTCTTGTCTCGCTCCGTTTGAATGGTGATGAGGCCAAATTTAACAGCGTGGAGCAGGGCGATGGTCGGGTAGATGAGATGGAAGGTGAATCCGTCGCTGAGGGCTGAGATGATGGCGGCGTTTTCGTCCAGCGGTGTCTCCCACATGGTCCACGTGGCGTATTCTGAAACGTAAGCAAAATGGCGGAACAGGATGAGCAGCCAAATGAACAGGATGTAGCCTGAAAACACGGTGGCAAGGCCGGTGGGATGTTCCTTTCGATAGGCCTTGATGATGTGATAGATGGCCCCGACACCGAACCCAATCATGATGATGGAAAACGAACCGAGGATGAAGGTCATCTCAGCCAACGTGATCATGGCATAATTGTAGCCGGCACTTGCTCCGGAGTAGTTGACGGTCGGGAAGGTCCACCATGCATTGCCTGACCCCGTGAGGAAACCGACCGACCGAAACACCATGTTGTCCATGACGACGGCGATGGTGCCGAGAGCAAAAAAGCCAGACCGGCGCATGGCAAGAGCCTCGACACTGTCGTCTTCGAGAGGCGGTGGGAACATCAAGAATCGTAGGCCAACGCTGAAACAAATCAAGCCTGCGAGCATGAGGAAGGCGGGCAGCAGGAGCGAGTTGTAGTACGGGTCGGCGTCAGCAGCGACGGCGGTGCGGTCAATGAACGCAAAGAACAGAACGAGAACGCCAATGACGCCAATCTGCCAGCCTTTCCGAAGGAAGGGAATGGGTACCAGCAGCATGAGAAACAAGTGAATGTAATAGAAGTTCAACGATGAACTGTAGGCGGTGATTTCGACAATCCATGCCGCAACATCGGGGTCTTGAATTCCGGTTTCGGGGACGAGCTCCTGCATTCGCCGCAGAATGAAGTAAAGCAGCAACCAAATAACGAGGGAGGCGCCCATTTTACGGTCCCATGTTCGCTCATCGTTAAGGGCCCGAAGATGGAAGAACGAGATGAAAAACAACACAAAAACGCTCAGCACGAGACCGATGTCATCCAGCAGGTCCAAACTTTCGCTCATGGGAACCAATCTTCTCAATCGCCTATAATATTTGCAACGACGCATGAGAAAAACACCCTTCAATCGTATGGATTTTCCCGGACGGAGATGGTCTTCCAATCCAACCATTTGGCTTAAACAGGAGTCGGCGTTAACCCCCACCGTGCGCAACCTCGTCGGCCCAATGATGGTGTCTTTGATGCTGTTGGGAATGTTCGCAGGCTGTCTGGGTTCCATCTCAAACGAGGAGACGGGTGAACACGTGGTGGTCTACGCCACCACCAACGCCACCATCGTTGAAGTGTGGGAGGATGGGGAACGTGTTGAAACTCAGTATCCCCTGCTGACCTTTGATTTTAGCGAATCAAGAGCTTCGGCCCCCTTCGTTTTGCATTCGGTCAAGGGCGAACATGCCTTTGCTACAGTGGATGCTTCTGCGTCCTCGGTTGTAGAGGTTGAATTTGACCGACACGGGTTTCATCTTCTGGAATTGACCTCCGTTCATGAAGGCTCAACTGAAAGCAGCGAGCAGGCATCANTGTACCGAAGTGAAGTGGTCATTCGGATTGAAAAACGAATAGAATGGACCGAGTCTTCCACCAACGAACCTGAACCCATGGTCCTCGATACTCGCCGTGAAATCGGTGATGAACCCGCCAGTGTGATCGTGATTGAATCAACGGTCCACAATCCCCCACTCATCAACAACATTGGAGGGGGCCAGGACGTGGATGTTTCGTGGCAACTCATCGACGAATCGCAGGAAGCCTGTCAGTCGCAGCCAGGAACGGTGGAGGAAGGAGGGTCTGCCACGTGGAAAACCGTTCATTTCAACACCGACGAGGTTCACGAACTCCGGGTAAACTATGAGGAAGGGCAAGACGCGATTGACGTCGAACAAACCATACTGATCCAGTACGAGGGTTTGGAAACGCCACCGAGTACGTGAACCTCAACAACAACCGTCCTCACGGACCGGTGCGGCCACAAAAGTGACTTTGTCGATGTTGGCGGTGTTCTGCAAGGTCTCGATGGTGTTGCGGAATTGCAGAGCTGTTCCAATCGCCTGCATGATGTCCACGCAGGTGTGACTGTGGGGGAGGCAACTGTGGTTGTAGGAAGAGACGTTGAGGTGATTTGAATGACGTACCTCCAGAAGTTTACTCTCGGCAACATGTTGGTAATAGACGACAAGGTGACCTTCTACCACTTCATCATCGGCCATTTCCGATAATTCCCCACGCTGCTTCATCTCAGCATAAGCCAAGGCTGCATCCCGCAAAAACCGACTTCGGTTTTGGTAGCCGGAGGACGTGATGAGGTCCTCAAGCCCGCCAGCAAACTCGTCGTCAGCACTGAAAGAGATGATTTTGCTCATGCTTTTCCTATGGTTCTCCTATTCATAATAATTGCTCCGCCTCTAATTATTAGTCTCAATTAAATAGTTAATACCAGAGGGAAAAGCATGAGCGGACAGTATAAACGCGCACTGATTGCAAGCTTGATGATGATCCTCGGCAGCCTCGCAGGCTGCATTGGGGCTGACGATATCGCCGATGAAGACACCTCTTCATTGGGCACCGTTATCGCTTCGACTTACCACGTTGAACAGTTGGCCTCGGCCGTGGGTGGCGACTTGGTCAACGTTGAGATGATGAGCACCATGAACGTCCCCGTTCACGACTACGAGCCCTCGGCTTCGGACCTTATCCGTCTCAACCAAGCCGATGTGTTCTTCTATCACGGGCTTGGATTGGAACCTTGGGTTGAAGGCGCTCTTGCGAGCATGGACGCCGACGGTCCGATCACGGCCAGCACACACGCCATGCCGGCCGGAGAAGCATCCCTTGATTTCGAAACGATGCTGATCGACAAACTCTGCAGTTCGATGACCGAACCCGCCACCGCTGATGTCCACGTGCTTGCCGAGCACGCTGAAGACGCTGAGGAACTCCACAGCGATGACGGCGGCCACAACCTCGCTTTCCCAGAAGACGATCACGACGAAGATGGCCACGACGAAGACGGCCATGACGAGGACCACCACGACGAAGACGGCCATGACGAGGACCACCACGACGAAGACGGTCATGACGGCCACGACCATGGCGACGAAGAACAAGTGATGGCCGAAGAAACCATTGACAACCCCGCTGGTTGCCCCTCAGGTACCGTGATTTCCGTTTANCACCTTGAAGCAGGCGAGTACATGCTCGAGTTTGAGGCAGAAGACATGGAGACNTTCCGCATGGCCATTGCAGCCATGGGCGGCGCTCACCACCATCACCACCACGGCGAACACGGCGACGAACACGGCGACGAACACGGCGATGAACACGGCGATGAACACGGCGACGAACACGGTGTCTGCCACGACATGAACACGCACGAAAATCACGAGGAGTACACCTCAGAGGANGATTGTGAAGCAGCTGGCTACATGTGGATGGAAGACAACCACGAAGGCCACGGCGACCACGACGGCGTTTGCCACGACGAGGACACGCACGAAAACCACGAAGAGTACACCTCTGAGGAAGATTGTGAAGCAGCTGGCCATCACTGGATGGAAGGCGACCACGGTGACCACGACGACGACATGACGCCCGAAGAAGCCATGTCAGGATTTGACACGAACAACGACAGCAACCTTTCCTGGGACGAATTCTGGGTGGCATGGAACACGGAGGACGATGACGACCATGGCGACCACGGTGATGAGCACCACGATGAGAACGAGACTGACGGTGATCACGACCACGAAGAAGAGCACTCNCCGCTCGAAGAAGCCATGGAAGATTACATGTCGGAGATGTTGATGACGATGTTCAACGAATCGGACACCGACAACAGCGGCGGCCTTTCCCTCGAGGAATTGGAACACTTCATTGAAGACATTGAAGCAATGGAAGACGAGGATATCGGCATGCCAAGTGGCGAATTCATCGTTGGCGCTTTTGACGAAGACGGCGACAGCGCTCTTTCCTTTGAGGAGTTCTCCGAAATGATGGGNATGGAGCACGATGACCATGACCACAACGAAACCCATGACGAAAACGAATCGGATGAGGAAGAATTCATGGAAGCCATGATGCAGATGATGTTCAACATGAGCGACACCAACGGCGACGGCTCCCTCAACGCCTCAGAGGTTGAGATGATGTTCGAAATGATGGGCGAAGAAGACGACCACCATGAGGAAGGCGTTGCGTTCATCGGCCTCCACGTTGAAGAAGAAGGTGACTACGGTATTGCCCTTCCCGCTGGTGTCTCTCTCCACGTGTTGATGGGCGACCACGATGACCATGACCATGGCGACCACGATGACCATGGCGACCACAGCGACCACGGCGACGAACACGGCGACGGATTCGAGTGGGCTGGCGTTTTCGAAATGGACGACAGTACGCACACCTGGTCCATGCAGAAGGTTGACGGCGACTACGCCGACCCAACGATGTGGCTCGTTTTGATCCCAACGGACACGCCGACCGAATCCACCATGCACGACCTTGAATCGGGCGTTGACGCCCTNGTTGATGCTGGCTGTACGGTTGTNGAAGACGGNGAATCNATGNCNNCANTTGCTGCNGANGGNTCTTGCTTTGAGTTGCATGTTGGCACGGGCGANGACTCNACNTACACCATCGACACGNCCGGCATCACCGGCATGGCCATGTACGCCCAGCACGTTCCTACCGAGTTTGAGCGCGACCAGCACTACCTGAAAGATTCAACTGGCGCTGACATCGAACCCGCTGCTCAGGAAGGTGCCGGTGCTCACGACCACGGACACGGCGATGAAGAAATCGCCTTTGACCCTCACAGCTGGCTTGACCCTGTGGCCTTCGCTGCCCAGGTTGAAGTGGTTTACACCACGCTCAGCACGGCGTTCCCTGAAGGCGCCGACACGTTCCGTGAAAACGCTGACGAATACAAAGCACAACTCATGGCCCTCGACGAGACCTTCTCGTCCGCTCTGGGTGACGCAGGAACGTGCACGACCGACACCGTCGCAGCGAACCACAACGCCTACGCCTACATTTCACAGCGATACGGCNTTGAATTCGTGACCCTTCACGGTCTTGACCCCGAAGGTGAACCTTCGCCGGACACCGTCGCAGAGGTGCTTGAAGGCGTCGAAGAGGACGGTATCACGGCCATCTACGTCGAAGAATACTCGCCCAACGGTGCGCTTGACAGTCTGATCCAGCAAACGGTTTCTGACGACCTCCCTGACGGTATTTCCGTTCTCACGCTCTACACCATGGAGATGGCTCCGAGCGATGCGAGCGGCGAGGACTACCTCTCGCTGATGGGCAAGAACCTCGCCAATCTCCAGATTGGTTTGGGTTGCTGAAAGGCGAGTTAAACCAACGGTGATACGACTCTCGGTTTGAGTTGGATTTAGATANCCGGGGGCGAGGCGGCAACCATGACGGAGTCTCCTACTGCCCCTCAGGATGCGNTTCCGTTGCTTCAAGTGGAGCAGGTATCGGTTCGTCGAAACAGGGCCGAGGTCATCCGGGATGTAAATCTGGAAATNTATCCAGGTGAATTTGTNGGTATCGTTGGCCCCAACGGAGGAGGGAAGTCCACNCTTATCCAGGCCATCTTGGGATTGTTGAAGTGCCAATCTGGGCATGTCCTTGTCGCAGGCAAGCCACCGATGTCCAAGGCTGTGTTTGGCAAAATAGCGTGGGTCTCCCAGGCTGCAGCCTACCTGCCTCAGAACGTGCGCCTTACCGTTCGTGAATTGGTTGGAATGGGTTTGCTGAACAACAAGAATTGGTTTTTCCCCGGAACCTCGTCTACCTCCAGAGTNGACGATGCCATTCGGATGGTTGGTCTTGAGCATCTCGTAAACAGGGACGTGAACCAACTTTCTGGTGGNGAGCGGCAACGCGCTGTCATCGCCAGGGCTTTGGCNAGTGGNGCAGAATTCCTCTTGCTGGACGAACCGCTTGTGGGCATGGACCGTGCATCCCGTAATTCCCTCCTGAAACTTTTGGACAGTTTCTGTCACGACCAAAACAAGACGATTTTGATGATTTCACATGACATNGCGGCGATGCGCCAAACGGCGCATCGAATGATTTACTTGGAAGAAACCATTCGTTTTGATGGCCCTCCTCCCAATTTCCCTAGCCTCGAAGAACTCGCTATGATGCGGGGCATTGAGGATGTGCACGGCGGACATCATTACGACCATTCGGCCGAACATTGTGGAGGGGGCGACCATTCCGTTTCTGTGTCGGTGTACCCCCCAAAGGAGGTTGACTGATGGGTCTTGGAGTTTTCTTGCATAAGGCCGTCTCTCCCTATATGGAGGAGATTGCTCCGTACATGCCGGGCGAGGTCTTTCCATTTTTCTTCACGATGGAGATGTTTCAACGTGCGTTGTTGGCGGCTTTTGTCATCACGATTGTGGCCGGCGTCCTCGGGTCATTTTTGTTGATTCGAAACATGGCCCTCATCGGTGATGGTATCTCTCACGTGACGTTTGGAGGCGTCGCTGTTGCCCTTGTCATGGGGGCTGCCTTTCCTTTGATCAACGCAGCCATCTTTGCCGTCATCGCCTCCATTATCATCTTTGAACTCCAAGACAGAGGCATACTCAACGGAGACACGGCGATTGCTATCATCATGACCGGGACGCTCGCCTTTGGGTTGGTCCTGCTACGTCTCGATGACAACATCGGAGGCATCACGCCGGTTGTTGAAGGGTTCCTCTACGGGAATCTATTGTTCATTGATGATCAAACGCTGGATTTCATATGCACCATCGGATTGGCTGCGTTGCTGCTCTTGCTGGTTATGTACAACGGTCTTCTTGCTTCCGCAGTTGACCCGGTCGCCGCTCGAGTGCAGGGGATTCCAGTCAAGGCCATCGGATTGGCCTTTTCGATACTGACGGCCCTGGTCGTGGTCAGTATGGTGAAAATCCTCGGCGCTTTGTTGGTGACNGCTCTCTTGGTCTCGCCGGCAGCCACTGCACAACAGGTCGGGAAAAGNTTCCGCTCCTGTGTTCTATGGTCCCAGGTCTTTGGGCTGTTCGCTGTTGGACTTGGGATTTACCTCTCGGCAGAAGAGGGNACCGGCAGTGGAGCCATGATCGCCCTGGTCGCCGCCTCCGTCTTTGGNATCGTCGCCATTGCAAAATTGCTTATTCGTGGTGTATTGTTCGCTCAAGAGAACCTGAATTGATGCTCAACAACCCATTGAGCAACACGGTGGCTGAGCGACTTCATCTCGATAATTTACAAAGGCTCACCGTTCAACATCCCTGCATGGCGATGCAGCAATGTGCTGAACCGGGTTGTGAAAACAAGGTCTCCTCTGCGTTCTCTTGCAGCGTCTGTGACGAATTCAAGTGCATGGATTGCATGACCGAAAGCAGCATGTCAATTTGCCTGAGTTGCGATGCGGTCGAAGTTGAACACAACCTTCCCTCCTTTGGTGAATGGGACGGTGGGAGTTTCCGTTCCTGGTTCTATGCAGGTTTCATTTCCACTTATCTCGAGCGTTGTCGGCAGGGAGAATCGTTTACGGTTTATGTGCCGTTTGCCACCACAGAATCGGGGTTCGTTCTCACCCTACCAAAGGTTTCGTGGGGGGAACTCGATGAACACATTGAGGAGGCCCACTCCTCAGCGGAAGCAGCCCATGCTCTGCTTGCCAATCGCTTCAGTCAGTTTGAATTTCCAACACCGTCGACGGTTGAGGCAGCGTTTGAAGCCCTCCGATTGAGCATACTCGCCGACGACCCGTGGTGGGAGGGCTTGACCATTGAAACGCATCGGTTTGAGGATGGAAATGGCCCTCTTCCGTGGCCGGATCATGGCCGAGTGGTCATCACCATGAAAATGGACGAGCATGCCCAATAAGCCGGGTAATGATGGCTAAACGCCTGAAGGTTTGAGCCAGTTGGAAAGAATTTGAAGGTGGTCACCCGCTAACGTCAGTTCACCGTTGAACACCGTCTCGATGGGCCAGAATTTTGCATCGGCGGCATCGTCGCCGGCTGTAGCTTGCTGGTCTTCACTGACGTCAATTTCGTACACGATGCTGACGATGTGTTTGCGAGGGTCTCGCTCAGGGTCGCCCATCACCATCAGCAGGCGAGGGTTTGTACCGGTCAAGCCGGTTTCTTCTTCCAACTCTCGTACGGCCGCATGAATCGGGTCTTCACCCTGGTCAACAAAACCGCCGGGCAACGCCCACGCTCCTTTCATGGGCGGGTGTTTTCGCTGAATCAAGAGCACGGTGTCGCCCCTTCGAACGGCGGCGTCAGCGGCTAAAGCGGGATTGAGCCAGCCGTTGCATTCGTCGCAGGTGCCCATCTCATTCACCGTAGCGTCGCCCTCGGTCCTGGTACGTTCGAATTGCCTTCAGCAGGTCTTTCTTCGCAAAGGAAGGCCAAAACACATCGGTGAAATAGAGTTCAGAATACGCCATCTGCCAGAGCAGGAAATTGGAAATGCGCTCTTCGCCGCTGGTGCGAATAACGAGGTCGGGGTCTGGCATGTCGGCGGTGTAGAGACGTTTTGAAACGGCTTCTTGGTCGATATCGTCAAGAGAAATATCTCCTGCTGCGTAGTCTTTGGCGATGGTTTGAATGGCGCCGATCATCTCTTCTCGGCTTCCGTACGCCAAGCAAACGGTGAAGACGAAATCCTCGTAATCCGCTGTTTTTGATTCGGCGTAGTCGATAGCGTCGTTGACTCGCTTGGGCAGCAGTTCCCGCCGGCCGATGATGTTCACGCGCACGTTGTTTTCATGGATGCGCTCGTCGTCAGCAATGTCCTTCAGTCCTTCGACGTAGAGGTCAAAAAGGACGTCGAGTTCACTCTGAGGGCGGTTGAGGTTCTCGGTTGACAGGGCATAGACGGTGAACCAAGGAATGTTGAGTTCCAACACCCAATCGAGCACGCGTTCCAATTTCTTCTTCCCAATGCGGTGACCCATGCCAGTGGCAATGTTACTGCGCCAAGCAAAGCGCCGATTGCCGTCCATGATGATGGCAAGGTGGTTCACCTGCAGCGGGTGTTCCATCACCTCACGGAGGAGCTTCGCCTCGACCGCTTGGCCGAGCACGTCTCCCATACGTTCTGAGATGCCCATGGACGCCCTCCGCCTGCTCGTGGGTGCATACGGTGTTTGATTGCTCCCCTTTCCAAATCACGCTCGTTCCGTCATGTTTGAAGGGCGACGGTCCCTCCGTGAAGCATGGCAGCGACGGCGGATTCCATCGGGAAGCCCGAAGACCATCCGCCATGGTATCCTCACGCTTTGGTCGACCGTCCCTGCGACCCGAGCACCTTTGCGGACGGCCTGCCGTCCTCGTGGGGGCGCATTTACGGNTGGGACTACACCNCTGCGATGCTTTCCGATTGGTGGAATGGCGAGCATGNGGGCCGGTGGGGAGCGTGGCCNGACGCCATCACTNCGGTCGANGTCGTGAGTGAGGACCGCTTCGGCCTTCGTCTCCACCTCAACGGGTCTTGGGTNGCGCACCTCTACCCGTTCCAAACCGGAAAGGACGTGTCCACCCTGGCGTTGTTTGAACCTTGGGCGAACTCGCTGGCCAACGCNCCGNTTCTCCTTCCCGTTGCGGGTCAGAANAANGAACACGGGGACCAACTGGTCGTCTTCGAGATGCATGCTTGCCTGTCCGAAGACGAGGTGATGGGGCGNCCTCACGACCTTGTNCAAACGGCCGGACGTGTTCATGCCGCCTTGNTTGACCACGCCACGCCCAACACAGAACGCCGCTGGAACGAACGCCTCAAGTCCATCGAAGACCAACTCAAGACCACCACGCTCTGGCGAGCCCCCCACACGCGACACATCGTAGGCCTGCCTGCANCGCATTTCTCTCTGGACGGCGTGGTCGCCGTTGATGATGAGCTGATGCTTGTGCCTCGCCCCCGTCCACTGGTCGACCACCTGATGGCAGAGCATGAACGCCTTCCGGGTGTGTCGGTCATCGCCATGGTTGAACAACGTCTCTCGATGGTGGAAGGCTTTGCCTCCTCCGAGTCAAGAGAGGCGTTCTACCGAGCGTGGGGGGAGGTCGTTCCCGCTTCATGGACATCAAGCACCAGCCTTTCAACCGCCAACGGTGGGGTGTGGATTTGGCGCTATGAAGCCATGCTTTTGATGCTGGCCGAGGCTCGCGCCTACGGTCTCAAAAAGCANGCGAAACAATGCGACCGTTGGCTGTTTGATGTCTCAAGAATCCAAGCACGACTCGGTGAATTGCGTACCGTGCACGCCGTCCGTCGTGGCGGTGTGTTGGCTGCTCTTGCCGCAGGCATCATCGGTTCAGGACCCGTCCAAATCCCCTTCGTTCTCGCCTCGATGGGTGTGGCGCTGGCTGCGCATCTCGTTCACCAGCGACGCATGCCGCCGCCGTTCTGAATCAGCGCTGTTGGCGGACTCGACCGTCGTAGAATTCGATGCCGAGGTCTTCGGCGATGTTCTTGATGTCAATGATGAGTTTGGCGCGTTCTTCGCGCTCTTCAACACCGCCCGAAACGTCCCAGTAGAGGTTGAGGTCAACATCGAGTGAGGTCGCTGAAATCATGCTGACCTGACAGAAGGATGCGTCTTCCTTGAGCGTCTTGGGATGTTCTTCAATCGCCTTGAGGACGCGCTGACAGAAGGAATCAACCGCCTCACCATCGGCGTTGATGTCGAGGTGAAGTTGGGTTTGCCAGCGACGCCATCGTCGCTTGCCCCAGTTTTCCACCGGGGTGTTCACGAGGTTGGCGTTGGGCATCGTGATGATGGTGTCGGCCGAGGTTCGAATCAGCGTCGTTCGGAGGTTGATTTCGATGACTTCGCCTTCGGCTGCACCGACGCTGATCCAATCGCCAACCTTGAACGGGCGGTCAAGCAACACCGTGATGGCGCCGAAGAAGTTCGANATGGAATCCTTNGCCGCCAAGGCGAGGGCGAACCCAGAAATGCCCAAACCGGCGATGAGCGAAGTCAAATCAAAGCCCATGGAATCGGCGACAAAGACGGCGCCGACGAAGATGATGACGAAGCGAAGAACGCTTTGGAGGGCAGAAATGAGGGTCTTTTCCGTCCCGTCCATTTGGTCGTCGGTATCGAACAGCATCACGATATCGTGCACGATGTTCACCAGGCGGAAGGCCCACACCACCACGGCGATGGCCACGACAAATTGGAGGATGCCGGGGAGGAAACTCACGGCCAAATCGGGCATGAGAATGGGGGAACCGGTTCGCTCCATGTCGTCGATCATGATGCTGACGAGGAAGTAAGCAAGGCCAACACCAGCGGCGGTTCCAAGGGCTTTGTCGGAATCTTGGACGGTTTTGCCCTTGATGGCCTCTGAACGAATGATGGTGCCAAGCACGGTTGGAGCAAAGCGCATGGCCAAGAGGCGGGTGATGAAAATCATCACCAGCAGACCGAGAATGGCCAGCAGGGTGTAGGTGGTGAAGCCGAACATCTCGTTGCGCAGGGCTGAGTCAGCAGCGGGATTCCACAGGCCGTCCATGGTGGGCCCACCGAGTCATTTGAGTTGTTTTTTCCCCTTCCGTTTTCCTCGTCGGAGCCAATTTATGGGCCGTAGGCCCACTTCCTTCCGCACGAACGCTTGAAGAACTGAAGCGGCGTCGGAGGAACGATAGCATGACGTCAGCCGCGCCAGTTGCTCTTCGCTCTTCAGCACCCCGCCCCACCTTGGGGTTCCTCATCGTTCTCCCTCTGTTGCTTTCTTTTGCTGCTCCGGTGGCCGAGAACGCCTATGCTCAGGAGCCCGCCTCCGGCGATGCTCCCGAGGATATCTGGTCGGATGATTACATCAACATGATTTTCCCTTGGGCACCGGCCGGGGATGATATTCTTCAGTTCAAGCAATACCACACCTACGAGACGATGAAAACCCGAATGATGCGACTCGCCGAAGACAACCCGGACATCTTCGAATATCACGAAGGCATGAACGGTGGCACCAACGCTCGTGGCGAGGAAGTCACGGCGGACGCGTATGAAGGCTGGTATTACGGCCATTCCTCTCCTTGGATGAANATCACACAAGACGTGCAGGGCGGCGACTACAACGCCTTTGTGGGCGACAACGGCAACTACCCTGACCGCCACGACGTGATGATCGTCGGTAACCACCACGCTCGAGAGTGGATGTCGTACGAAGTCCCCATGATGCAGTTGGAAGTCATCGCTTTCTCCTACGAAAACATCGGCTACGATAACGACGGCGACGGTAAGATTGACGAGGACACGTGGGGCGATTCCAACGGCGACGGGCAACTTGACGACGACGGGGATTGTCTGGCCTTGTCTGCTGAATTCCAAGACTCCAACGGCGACGGCACGGCTTGCGGCCCCGGTGACCTCGGTGTGGACGAGGACTACTCTGAACAATTCATCACCGACTTGGTGAACTCCCGTGAGATTTACCTCATCCCTATGCTCAACGTTGATGGAAACATCTACGACCGTGAAGTCTTCTGTCCTGCTCCGGCATGGGAATCCTGCCCGAGCGGTGGATGGAGGAAGAACCTCCGAGACAACACCTTCACCGGTGTTACCCCCCTGCCCGACCTGAACGAGCAGGTTGACGAAGACTGCGATGGCGTGGACTTGAACCGCAACTACCAGTTCGAATGGGGTGCGCCGCTCGGTGCCACGGGTCCTATCGTTCCCGGAACATGTTCACCAGCAGAAGGGGAGCTTGACGGCTCCAACAACGATGTCTACAACGGCCCGGTTGACGACCGCGACAACGATGGTGATGGACAGATCAACGAAGACCACGTCGACGGAAAAGACGACGATGCTGACGGNGTGACCGACGAAGACTGGTGGGGTGGCAACTCTGANCCCGAGACCAAGTTCATTCAGGACATGACCGAAATGAACGACGACGTTGGCGACGGAGCGAGCGAATTCAAGTCAACCTTGACCCATCACTCCTACTCTGAACTCATTCTCTGGCCGTGGGGCCACTGCACGGGTTGCGAAAGCCCCGACCACAGCCAACTCCAGTATCACGGACAACAGATGGCCGACATGACGCAGTACGCCAACCTGCAATCCTCCTCNCTNTACCCGACCTCCGGAGACTTTTGCGACTGGCACTACGGCGTTCACGGCTCGTACTGCTACACCTCAGAAATCGGAACGGCCTTCCACCAGCGCCCCGAAGACATCGACCACATCGCCGTGCGTAACCTCGGACTCGGCTTTTACATCGCT
>NZEQ01000043.1 GCA_002689105.1 Verrucomicrobiales bacterium
TTCAGCGTCCTCGTTAACAACCACGAGGGCAGGTCCCTTGGAGCCGTGACCCCACCACTCGGTTCGGGGAAGCGAGGTGGGCAGCGGTTCAGTGCGTACCTCCAACAAGGCATGGGCGCCCGCTGTCGCCAACGAAAATCCTCCATCACGCAATCGTGGGCTGAACAGATGTGCCCCGTCAGCGTCGTTGATGTTCTTCATCCGGCCCTCTCGATTCACCACAAAGGTCGCCCCTTTCATGACCTGCTCGGCCGAGGGGCGGTCGAGGTTGAGCATCACGCATTGCTTGTCCACGCCCTGTTCATGGCGAAGCGATGCACGTGCCTGCTCACGCTGGTCCGCAGAAATTGGTTGGTGAACCTCGTGGCTCAAGCCCAGGGTTTCCAAAGCAGACGCCAAGCGTTGTTTCATGCCGTCTCCGTTGACATCCACCGTCGCGAAGGGCTGGCTGTGGAGGCCAAGGCGGGTGAGCTCTCTGCGAATCCAATCGTGCTCGGGTTGATGGCGAAGGACCCATGTTGGTGCGTCAAGGTGGGCGAAGGGATTCAAATCTTCCAACGAAACCGGCACAAGTCCCAACGGAGTCAATATCATTGGTTGAACTCCGTCGTGGTGCGTTTTGAGCCATTCAAGAACATCGTTGATTCGCTCACGAAAAGGTCCTCGAATACCGTGGAAGACGACAACATGTTCGGTTTCTTGGCGTGGTTGCCACCGCAATTGGAGCGTTCGCCTCGCCTTTGCAATGTGTGGGCGTCCGAAGGTGTCATCTCCTCCCCACAACACACCGCCGGTTCGTGGCGTTAACTGGCTCCAAACGACCCAATCCCATGCGTCTTCCCACATCCCTTGGTCCCGGTCTCGGTCTCGTGCGGCGTCTCGGTCGGTATAGAACCGCTCTGGGCGAACGTTGCGTTCCATCGTCGGCGGGGTGGTTAGCCACAAGAAGGCCTCGCGGAGGGCGGGATGTTGATGGCTTCGTTGCTCGGCAAGTTGCCAAATCTTCCCGTCTCGAACCGCTTGTTTGCACCTTGCGAGTTCGGCGAGCGTGACTTCGAGGTTGAAGTGAGCCAACAGTTCCTCTCGCTGCTTTGGCTTCATCCGGCGAACTTCTTCGGGGGTGATGTGGGCAACGCAGGGCATCAAGAGCGGCCAATGCACCAATTCATCGATACGCTCCGTACCCCACGGCGTCAGCAAGCGCCCGTCTCTGGCGAACAAGGCATAAGCCGCCGAGTCAAACAGGTCGGCTCCCAAAGCGATGGACATTGGAAACAGCATGGGGTGGCCGCACCCAAACATGTGGACCGGTCGATTTGGAGGAAGCAAGGGCAGCGTGGCCATCATGATCTTTGCGTATTCTTTGTAGCGCTGTTGTTCCATGACGGGCACAATGCCGCCGATGGGGTGGACAGAAAAGGGATGCTGGCCCATCAACTGGGCGGAGATGTGGCGCAGTTCTCTGAACACACCGCCTTGGACAGGCCCGTTGAGCATCGTGTTTTCAGCCGCTTTGAGGCTCTGTGCGGCTCTTGCTTCGGTTTCGCGAACGGCGTGTTCAACCTCTGTGACGGTCATGTCGGGTCGTGAAAACACATCCAACATGGTTGCAATATCAACGCCAATTGAGCGTTGGAAGGCGACGATTTCATCCACGCCCACTTCGACGTCCCCGTAAACATAGGACTGGAAGGTTCCGGAATCGGTCATGATGACGCCGGGAAAGTCCAGAAGTTTGTGCACACCATCGGTTTGGGCAACCTTCCGAAGGTCGTCGTGCTTCCACATGATGTAGGAGTTTGTGATGAGAGCCTGAATACCGTACTTGTCCCACATCACACGGGGTTCAATCGTCCGAATGTTCGGGTTGACAACAGGAAGGAGTGCCGGCGTCTCCAACACGCCGTGTTGAGTGTGCAGGCGGCCCAACCGTGCTCGCCCATCGCGCTGAGTGATTTCGAATCGTCCGTGGTCTTGTTCGCGACACGGAGCGGGGTCGTCCCGCCTGTCGGTCATCCAAGCGGTCATGCCACGGCCTCATGTGTGTCTTTTTTCAAAGGCTCGGCGGATTATTCGCTGCCTTCATCGGATGGAGGGTCAACAAATTCAACGGCACCGTGGGCGAGAATGAATTCACGTCCGAGGTCGTCGAAGGTATCGAGCAAGGCAGATGAGAAACGAATGCGCTGAATTTCACCGTCCGCCTCAAGGTCGGTTTTGACCCCTTCAAGCGTGCCTGGAGCAGCCCCGCAGGACAAACACGCTCCCGTCAAATCCAGAACGAGGTCGAGCTGGTTGTTCTCCTGTTCCACCTGGGATACGGCGATGCCTCCACCGTGACCGTCCAGCGCCGCACGTACGGCTCCCAGGCGAGAAAGCAAGGCCGGAATGAAGTGGTCGGATTCCAAAACGTCGAAAAGCGACAAGTTTCGCAACCGCTCCTCCTCTTCCGGGTTCGTGGATTCGGCCACGCGACGAGCGGCCTCGGCTTCCATGGCTGCTTTGGCTTCAGCGGCGTATTTGGCCACCAAATCGTCGTCCATGGTCATGGCTCGGGGTGTTGAATTTGAATCCTCGCATCCTCGAAGGAATCCCCGGGCATGGTTTCGGTTGTGAAACCGGTCAACGCCTGTGAACTACATCCATTGATAAAGGAGTGATGAGACGCACATACAGGGATGACCATGGGTGAAGAAATCCTGCGCATTGAGGACCTGCACGTGAGCGTTGATGAAACGCCCATCCTCAACGGCATGAGTTTGACCATTAACCGTGGTGAAATTCACGTCATCATGGGTCGAAACGGGGCCGGAAAATCCACGCTTGCTAGCGTTATCATGGGCCACCCTGCATACGAAATCACCAAGGGAAGCATCCACTACATGGGCGCCAACATCGAAGAGATGAGCGTCTTTGAGCGGGCCCGTGCTGGCATGTTCCTGTCCTTCCAGTATCCTGCCGTCATCCCGGGCGTTCAAGTCGGTACGTTTCTCAAGAAATCCGTCCAGTCGGTTCGTGATGAACCGCTGAAGGGTCGTGAATTCCGCAAGGAACTCAATGCGGCCATGAAAACACTCGAGATGCAGAAATCTGTCCTTTCACGGTACGTCAACGACGGATTCAGTGGCGGTGAAAAGAAACGTTTGGAGATGCTTCAAATGCTGTTGTTGCAACCCACCCTCGCCCTTCTCGATGAAACCGATTCTGGCCTTGACATCGATGCCCTGCGCATTGTTGCAAAAGGCATCAACAGCGTCGCACCCCAAGCGGGCAGCCTCATCATCACGCACTATCAGCGTCTTCTCGACCACGTCCAGCCGCACCATGTTCACGTGATGATCGACGGTGTCATCGTCGAATCCGGTGGACCAGAGCTTGCGCTCAAATTGGAAGAGCAAGGCTACGAATGGCTTGAAGCCCCCAAGGAGGCCTGAACATGAGCGATGAAGCACGTGAGGCAGTGGGCGATTACAAATTCGGGTTCCACGACCCGGAAAACGCCACCATTCGATTTGACAAAGGCCTCTCTGAGCAGGTGGTCCGGGACATTTCTGCCCTCAAGGATGAACCCGAATGGATGACGGAGATTCGTGTCAAAGCCTACCATCACTTCGTGGAACGCGAGATGCCTGACTGGGGTAATTGCGGCGAACTCAACAACATTGATTTCGACAACGTGACCTACTTCCTTCGCTCTTCCGACGCTACGGAGAAAGATTGGGACGATGTTCCTGACGACATCAAGAACACGTTTGACCGATTAGGAATCCCCGAAGCGGAGCAAAAGTGGTTGGGCGGAGTCACCGCTCAGTANGAATCCGAAGCGGTTTACCACTCCATCCGCGAAGACCTCGAAGAACAGGGTGTCCTCTTCCTNGACATGGACAGCGGTCTCAAGGAGCATCCGGAGATCGTCAAGAAATTCTTCGGTACCGTGATCCCCTACAGNGACAACAAATTCTCAGCGCTCAACACAGCGGTTTGGTCGGGTGGCTCGTTCATTTANGTCCCCAAAGGCGTCCATGTGGAAATGCCCGTTCAGGCTTACTTCCGCATCAACGCCAAGAACATGGGTCAGTTTGAACGCACCCTCATCATCGCCGACGAAGGCAGCAGNATTCACTACGTGGAAGGCTGCACCGCTCCTACTTACTCCACCGATTCCTTGCACTCAGCCGTGGTTGAACTCATCGCCATGAAGGACGCCAAGATTCGATATTCCACCATTCAAAACTGGTCGGCCAACGTTTACAACTTGGTCACCAAGCGAGGCGTGGCGCACGAAAACGCCACCGTGGAATGGGTCGACGGCAACATTGGTTCAAAATTGACCATGAAGTATCCTGCCGTTTTGCTCAAGGGCGAAGGAGCGCACGCTGAGGTGATTTCGGTGGCCTATGCCGGTGCCGGTCAACATCAAGACGCCGGGGCCAAGGTGCACCACCTCGCCCCCAACACCACGTCAAGCATCCTTTCCAAATCGATTTCGAAGAACGGCGGTCGTTCCTCCTATCGAGGCATGTTGCAAGTCACNCCAAAGTCCCACGGTTGTCGCTCCAAAATCGTCTGCGATGCGCTGATGCTCGACAACGATTCGCGGTCGGACACCTACCCCACAATGGAAATCGGNAATTCAACCGCTGACTTGGAGCACGAGGCCAGTGTTTCCAAGGTNTCGGGAGACCAACTCTTCTACCTCATGAGNCGAGGCTTNTCTGAAGAAGAGGCCATGGGGCTCATTGTGAACGGCTTCTTTGAGCCCTTCACCCGTGAACTCCCGATGGAATATGCCGTGGAACTCAACAAGTTNCTCGAGTTGGAAATGGAGGGTTCCATCGGATGAAGTATGCCGATATGGCCGTTCCCTCCCGTGCTCTTCATCTGTGGCGATACACTCCATGGGCGCGTATTCACCCGTCCAAGGTTGACGTTGTTCCCGANGCGACCGGCGTTCGTTTCAAGGTGGTTGAAGGTGGTGAACTGGTTGACGGTGCGCCCCGTATCGTGAACGCTGAAGACATAGGGCGCGTCTTCCTGAGCGAATTGGGNGGTACCGCCACGACCTTCGAGACCAACGGTTCCAGTGAAGTGGTTCACTTGCAAGCCGTGGCTTCCGGACATGTTGCCGTTGGCCACTTGCATCTCTCACTCAAGCACGATGTTGCCGTCATGCTCCACCTCTCTGGTGAAGCGGATTGGACCGGCCTCCACATCACCGGCGAGGTTGGAGCAAACGTTCGAGCAGGTTTCGGCCTTGTCAACGAACTCGCATCAAACGGTAAATTCCTCCACTGCGAGGACTGGTCCATCGCTCGGGATGCCAACTTGGAACTTGCCGGTTTATCGATCGGAGGCTTCCGCTGCAAGAGCGACATCCGAAGTCGCTTCACTGGAAGTGGAGCTGCTCTGACCCAAGCCATTTCCGTCCACGGTGTTGAACAGCGCCATGTTGACCATCACATCGAAATCCATCACGATGTACCGCACACCGATTCTTCGTTGAACATTCACGCNGCATGCGATGACCAGAGCCATGCCATCGCCACCGGNCTCNTGACCATCGCCAGGCGGGCCAACCACTGCGATGCCGGTCAGGTGTTCAAGAACCTCCTTCTCTCAGAAAAAGCACGAGCGGAATCCATTCCCGAATTGGAAGTGCTCGCCGACGAAGTCTCCGCCGCCCACGGTGCTGCCAGCGCTCCGGTGGACCGCAACCAACTTCACTACTTGATGAGCCGTGGTTTGGATGAAGAAACGGCTGTTGCGCTTCTCATTGAGGGNTTCATGCAGAGCGGCTTCTCAAGCCTTGAACACCAAGCGCTCGTGGACGAAATGCGAACCCGTCTCACCGTTCACTTGGAATGCGAATTGAAGAGGTGAAAACGTGTCATTACGAGACCAGTTTCCCATCCTCCAACGCGAGGTCAACGGCCATCCACTCGTTTATCTCGACAACGCTGCGACCACGCAGAAACCTCAGGTCGTTCTTGATGCGATGAACGATTACTACTCCCAATCCAACGCGAACGTCCACCGAGCCGTCCACACCCTTGCTGGAGAAGCGACCGAGGGGTACGAATCTTGCCGCCGTAAACTCAAGCAGCGTTTCAATGCGGATAAGGTCATCATCACCAGCGGCACCACCGAGGGCATCAACCTCGTCGCCCATGCATGGGGTCGGGCAAACTTGGCCAAAGGAGACGCCATCGTTTTGACCGAAATGGAACACCATTCCGATATTGTCCCCTGGCAGATGCTGGCCGAAGAGCGAGGCGTTGAGTTGCGCTATGTGCCTGTCACCCAACACTTCACCCTCGACATGGAGGCCTTCCATCACGCCCTTGAGGGTGCAAAACTCGTCTGCGTGGTCCATACATCCAACGTTCTTGGCGTTCGAAACCCGCTCGAGGAGATCATTACGGCTTCCCGTGAAGCAGGCGCTAAGGTTCTGATTGATGCGGCCCAGGGTGTTCCACATTCAACGGTTGATTTCGCCACCTTTGGGGCTGACTTCATGGCCTTCTCAGCGCACAAGATGTGCGGGCCCACCGGCATTGGAGCGCTGCTGGTTCAACCCGCTGCCTTTGATGAGATGCAACCGTTCATGGGCGGGGGCGACATGATCGAGACCGTAACCGTTGAAGGGTCCACCTACCAAACGAACGAGCACAAGTTCGAGGCAGGAACTCCACGCATCGCCGAAGCCATCGGATGGACGGCAGCCCTTGACTGGATGGAATCGTTTGATTTGGACGCCGAACACGCTCGTTTGGTTGAGATTGCAGCATGGGTTGCAGGCGAACTTCGAGCCATGGGGATGACGGTTTACGGCCGCCACGATGAACACGATGCGGCCGTTGTCTCTTTCCTCCATCCCACCATCAACAGCGAAGACATGGCTCACCTTTTGGATTCACGTGGCTTCGCCGTGCGCACAGGCCACCACTGCGCCCAGCCGCTTCTCAACCGTCTGGGCATCACCGGCACCGTTCGTGCATCGTTCTACGTTTACAACACCCGTGAAGAAGCAGAAGGGTTGGTGCGAGAACTCAAAGAAATCACGGAGAAGTTCGCATGACGTTCTATCCGGAAGCGCTTCAAGAACTGGTTGAGGAGTTCCAAGAAGTCGAAGACAAGCGTGAGCGGTTGGAAATGCTCTTTGAGCTCGCTGACGAAATTGTGGAGTTGCCTGCCAACGAATGGTCGGACGACACTCGCGTCCGAGGTTGCCAGTC
>NZEQ01000044.1 GCA_002689105.1 Verrucomicrobiales bacterium
GCGGGCTTCCTCAGCAAGGCGGGCTTCCTCAGCAAGGCGGGCTTCTTCAGCAAGGCGGGCCTCCTCTGCAAGACGAGCTTCTTCGGCCAAACGGGCCTCCTCGGCAAGGCGAGCCTCTTCTGCAATTCGTTCCTCTTCGGCCAAACGAGCCTCTTCGGCCAAACGAGCCTCTTCGGCTATACGCTCTTCTTCCTCCCTGCGCAGTCGTTCTTCTTCTGCAAGGGCACGTTTTCGTGCTTCTTCTTCGGCAAGTCGGCGGATACGTTCGTTGATGGCTTCCTCGTTCTTGTTTCTGTAACGGTTCAGAATGGCTTCGCCCATCTTGAAAAATTCTTCATCAATGAGGTTGGGGACTTCCTTCTTTCCCTCCATCAAGAGGCGTTCGATGTCCTCAACCGTAAACACGCCGTCGTGTTCCCGAAGGTGTTGCGAAAATATTCTGTAAAATTCGCGTTGCTCGTTGGAAATGGCCCCGTCTTGGGTCATAAAATCCTGGAGGGCGGTCAGGATTTCTGTCAAATTCAATTCTTTGATTTCGGTGATTCAACCCCCCCCTACGCGTAGGGGTGGTCATGCGCTTTTCATCAAGTTTTTCTCGCATTCTTGCAACCGGGTCTTTGCCAATTGGTGGTCTGGTTCTATGCTCAATATGGCTTTCCATGCCGTTTCAGCCTCGCCCATGTTCCCAAGGCCGTGGTGGTGTGCGGCGATCTGAAGGCGGGCGTCGAGATGGTGGCCGTCGCATCGTACCGCCGCTTCAAAGTCTGAGAGAGCGTTGTCGATTTTGTTGAAGTGCATGTAGTACAAACCGCGCTGATGCCAGGCAGGGGCGTGGTCCGGTGATTGTCGGAGGGCCTCGTTGAGGGGGCCTTCGGCTCGTTCTGCTCGGTCCATGCTCATGTAGCAAGCGGCCAGTTGGGTAAGGGCGTGCGTATGATGCGGTGCATGTTCAAGCACGTGCTTGAATTCCTTTGAGGCGGATTCCCACTCAGCAAGGTGCATGTGGGCATCGGCCTTTCGCACACGAGCCACGGCGAGTTGGGGTGCAAGGTCAAGCAAGGCCTCTGCGTCGTCCATCGCTTTTCTCGCTTCGTTAAGCCCCATGTAGACCGAAGAGCGGTTGAGACGCGCTCGGATGTGAGATGCATCGAGGGTGAGGCAATCACTGTAGTGATAGAGGGCTTGCTTGAGTTGTCCTTTGACGGCAGCGATGTTGCCGCGAATATAGGCGGTCGTCGCTTTTTGCCCGTGAACTTCCGCTGCGTCGACATGGAGTAAGGCCGCTTGGAGATCACCGTTATCCAACGCAAGGAGCGCTGCCTCGCAAGCGATGGAAGGGTCTTTTTCAGGACTCAAGCGTTCTGCTCGGTCGAGCGATTCACGTGCCGTTGAGACATCGCCCAACATGCGTTGTGTTCGGGCCAGTCCAAGCCAAGCAACACCAAGTTCTCGGTTCAAAGACAGGGCGCCATTGAAAGCACTCAGCGCTGCTTCAAGCAGATTTTCGTCCGTCAACCCGGTGCCGTCGCGGAGGCGATCGGCATGTGCGAGATGAAGGCGTCCTTCGACGGTGTGCAAGAGCGCGTGGTCAATCCCATCTGGGGTCGCTGAAAGGAGGTTTGAGGCGGCATCAACGCGATGCTGGATGAGGTATCGTCCAGCGATGCGAGCTCGCAGTTCGCCGTTGTAAGGTTGAGCCTCCAACGCTTTGAGGAGGGTTTCTTCGGCAGCGACAACAGACCCTTCAATCTCAAGAAGTTCGGATTTGAGGAAGATGGTGTCCACGCCTCCAGCATCCAGAGCAACCGCATGGGTTGCCGCTTTCAGCGCCTCTCGTGCATGGCCTTGCTTGTGAGCGAGGAGGCGGGCTTTGAGCGCCCATGCTTCGCCGTTTTGTCGGTCGAGGGTCAAGCAACGCTCATTGGCTTCAAGCGCCANTTCAANCTCGCCTTCATCCTCCAGCAACTGAGCGTAATGAAGCCANTCAGCGGAACGACTGGGGTCTTCTTCNAGGGCCTGCAAAATCGCTTCNATGGCTTCTGTCCGTGCACCAGCACGTGCNCGCAATCCNGAGAGAAGGGAGCGGTCAGCCGCCGTGTCNACACCNAGGGCTTCGAGTCGNCGAACGGCGTGTTCAGCNTCCTCGTCGCCCATGGAGGCAAGAAGATGGGCGTGGGAGCGCAAAAGTTCAGGGTCGTCGGGCGTGAGTTTCATGCGGGCTTCAAGCCAGTGTCGGTAGAGTGCATCGTCACCCCGCAGGCGAGCGATGTGTTCCAATCCTTCCAACACGCTTGCATGACCCGGCGAGAGTTGGTAGGCCGTGCCGAGCGCCCCNTCAGCCCAATCGTACCGCTGAAGGTGAGCGGCTGCCAGTCCAAGTCGATGCGCCGTATCCCCGTCAACATGCAACGCTGAAACACCGATCTGGTGATGTTCAAACACATCGAGTAAGCGACGGAGGAGACCGGTGTGGTTCACTGAAAGGTGAGANGAAACGCCCTGCTCAATCGGCTGATGTTGAACCAGAGAGCGAAGGACATCGCAAGCCTGTTGAATGTCAATGGACGGAGGGTTGTCGATTTCGTAGGTGAGAAGGAATTGATGAACCGTCATCGATGCGTCAACCTCAGGATGCGTTGCTCGCAGGGCGCCGAGCGTGGTCTGAACAGCATTGAGGTCGGACAACACGCCTTCCGTGGCGAGGTTCAAGTGATGGAAATGGGTGGATTGTGATTCTCTCAACAGGGTTTGCATATCGAGCAATCGCACCATCTTCTGGTTGGTTTGCACCATCCAGTAGCCAAGGCCTCCAGCAACACCNACAGAAAGGGCACCTAATCCGATAGCAAGTAGACTCATTGACACCGAGCGGTCCGTTGCGCCTTTATGGTCTGCGGAAGATTTGAGGCCCAAAAGGGTCGTTTTTGGCCCTTCAAAGAACAGCCGTGATTCCAAAGATGTCAACAACACGGGCGATTCTGCCATTTGGAACCGCTCATATTGAAAGCCCCCTGCCACCGTCCCACGAACGAGGAGCGATGAGCGGAGAGGATTGGGTGGACGACACCGAAACCGAGCGAATTGATTCGCTTGTTCGGTTTGGTTTCAANCGAGCCGATATCGAGGGNTTCCTCGCTGAACATGACGGAGCGCATCGTGAGCGGTTGGCCTGGCTCGAAGAACGTCGGGAAACGGCTTCGTCGCTTGAGGACNGAGTGGTTGCTTTTTCCCAATATTCAACGGTGGGTGTCGAGACCGTTGACCGTTACAAACACCGACTCAACGACCCTTTTACCATCGAAGAAACATTCCTTGAGTTTGAACGGGAGATGCGTTCTCTCGCACCTTGGGAACCTTCCCTCAACAGAGAAAAGGAAACCTGGTTCGAAGAAGGGCATGGCGAGGTGTGGACCTTGCTCTACAAACGATTGGCGGCGTTGGATGTCTCGAGTCATGCCGCTGTTGCTCCACTTCATCGGCTGTTTGATTCTCCCGTTCATGCTGATGAACTCGTGCGTCATCTGGAACTTATTGAAGACGATGAACGACGACAACGTCAGATGATTCGAGCCGGTGTGGACNACTTGCGTGAACTGGGCTACGCAGCGGGAGACCTGGTGGATTTGCCTTTGCTTGAGTCGCTCAATCAACTCGAGCAATGGCAGCGTTTCCATGCCAAAAGGGAGCAGGTTCGGTTGAAGGCCGTGCAGATGATTCAGCCNTTTGATGCAGCCTTGGCGGCTGAATTTGAATTGCGGTGCAGTCAACTTCTCAACAAAGAAAACGAACACGTTTTGAGCGACATCTCAGCAGAAGTCCACGATCTCGCCCAGGCGCTTGAAGAACGCCGACAACAGTTTTCAGACCGCCTTCGCGAATGGAGGCAGGAAGGGATTGTTTTTCCTCACGAGGGTGAACTNCATCCCAGCGACCTCATGGAATGGGAAGCAAACCACGACACCGTTGCCGCTTCGGTTGAGCGGCACCTCAAATTGGTGGAGCGGTGGGAGCGCTTTGCCCGTTACTGGCCCTCGAGGGTAGAGGAATCCAGGGTCTTTATCGGCCACCTCGAAAAAACCGATGACTTGCAAAACGCCGTTGATGAACTGGACNCGCTGTGGAAACAAATTGAATTGGACGGTTTGGAATTNCTCCAATCTTACGAACATGCAGGTTTGGCTGTGGGTATTTGGCANCAGCGCGTGTTTGAGGACCCGCTCAACGCNTTGGAACGAATGACTGCGGAACGACACCGTTGGGACCGACGCGTGGAACTCATGGAAGCCTTGGATGGATTGGATACCTCTTTTTCGGGCGATGAGGACGTGATCACGCGCCGACAATTGTTGGCTTTGGAAGAACTTCAAGACGATGTCCTCGAAGAAATGGAAGGCTACATCGAGAAAATCAACCGGAGAAACGAGCGCCACCGCGTCATGTTGGANGAAGAATTGGCCAAAATGCGACGNTCCGGTGTGCTCGAACGAGAAACAATGACGACTCGAATGAACCTTCGCGAATTGGAACAACACGTGGCTGAATTGACGCGTACAGGCGGTGCCACCCCCGTATCAAGCGCGCCGACGGTGGCCGCGAAACGCATTCAAGAGCCACTCGTTCGAGAATTGGTCGGGTTAAGGAGAGAAGGGTGGTCCGTTGATGCTTGGATGGATGCGGTGAAGCAAGACCCGGTTCGCATTGCGCGAGAATTGAGTGAGGTGAGGCCTCACTTGGAACATCACGATGTCTTGCGAAGGCGGCTGGCGGCCCTTCCTTGGGAACGGGACGTTGAATTGGCTTTGGAGGTGGAAATGCAAGTCAAAGAACCCAATCAGCTTGACCACCTCAGCCGTCGAATTCCATTCTTCACCGCCCATCTTGCCAATCGGCCTGTTGAAGATTCGTCCTATCGCCTTCACCTCTGGCAACCTGAGCGAACACATCCAACCCTCGTTCCGATTCCAGAACGCGACGGCCGTCCTGTACTCCAACCAGTCTCCGCTCTGGATGAAGCTCACGAAGCCATGTTGGAAGCGATGGACGAGGAACACGCAGAAGTTGAGGACCCCGTTNTGGAACCCGTCTCGACACCCGAAAAGGAAGAAGAGAAACCCGCCCNAGANACCGCTCAACNCGTTGTGGAAGACGTCCTGCCAGTTGCAATTACTGAAGAAGAAAACGCTGAGATAGCCGGCCTTGAAGAACCTGCAAATGAAGAGGAGGNCCCCTCGCGAGTTGAAGAGAATGAGGCTNNAACGCAGAGCGTTGCCGTTGAGGAGGCGATTTCGGAGGACGTTGCNACTCAACGAGCATTGGACGCCTTGAGGGAGTTGATCGCTTTGTTGGGGTTGTCTGACCTCGCGGCCGAGGTGGGTCAACAGGGCATGGAAGCTCTC
The DNA here is from genome assembly GCA_002689105.1 of Verrucomicrobiales bacterium. GTDB lineage: Archaea > Thermoplasmatota > Poseidoniia > Poseidoniales > Poseidoniaceae > Poseidonia. The sequence continues at coordinate 5,397 of NZEQ01000044.1, forward strand.
CCTGAGGTTCGAAGAGGTTTAGCTCAACACGTGAACATCGCGCCGCGAGACATGCGAATCGCTCGTCTGCTTCGTTTGACGCTGAGGCTCCTTCCGGAAGGCAACAAAAGCGACGGTGAGCGGGCTCGAATGTTAGCAGAATTAGGTCAGTTGATCGCGCCGCTCAAGCGCTGGATGCGACGACGNTTGGAAGCCAGACACTCTGGGGCAAGGGGCGATTTCCTCGCCGATGCAGTGGAACTTGGAACCGCGTTGGAACGCATACCGGGACTTGGTCGACATCTCCCTCTTGAGAAGGACGATTGGCCTTTGCCGGGCGGATTGGATGGGCTCTCGGGAGAAATCAAGAAACTGGCCCAGAGCGTCAATTTGCCATCCGCTGGTGGCGTGAAGGCCTGATCAGGTCAAGTCGTCCCACAAGGCATCTTCATCGATGTTACTCCTTGGCGGTGCGGGTACCAGGGGCGGCGGTAACGGTGCTGGCAACGGGGCTGCTGGAAGTGCCGGAGGTGCAGGCGCATGCTGGACAGGAGCGGGTGGTGGAGGCAGCGGGGCTGCTGGGAGAGATGGTGGAGCCGGTGCATGTTGAATCGGTGCAGGAGACGGAAGCTGAGNTTGCTGAGCAGGAGGGGTTTGCGCAGAGATGGGTGGACCGCTTGAAACCGTAATCGGGGCTTCCTCGGACGCATTGGCACTTGGGGGCGGAGGGAGAGCATGTGTCACAGGCGGTGTGGGTTCTGACAACAAGGGAGGTGGTGCGGGCGTCGATTGAAGTTCAGGTGCGGGTTTTGCCGGCGCTCCCAACGCCTTGATCACCGCATCGATGTGTTCGGTGTCCAAGGTCGAGGTCCGCAAGAATTCGACAAAAGCCGGACCCAACAACGCTGTACTGTTGTGAATCAAATAGGGCTCTTGCCTCCANCCCGAGAGATAGAAATCGTGCCGGCCACCATGGTCGGAAAAGGACAGACGGTGAAGGTCGAGTTTGGCCATCAACAGGCCNGCCACACCGGCCAAAACGAAAGCNCCGCNTCCGATGGCCAAGAGGCCNTGTGCAACNCTGGTGGCNGCGAGAAGTCCAAAGCCAATCGCCCCCCACCAAACNCCTTGTAATTTCTGAAATAAGTCAAGATGCGTGTGGGAATATCCGGAGATGTGCTCCTTGACCAAAGCCATCCGAACATTGAGTCTTCGGACACCGTCTGCGTCGTAACGTGCTTCCACGATGCGCATGAGTTCGTCATCCATGACCAAGGAGGTGGATTCCAACCCGTTCACATGTTGACTCAGGGGGAATTCGGTGACCGTTTCCCCTTGCAGTGCNAGGATGGGGGCGGCTCGAACGGGAAGCGTCCATGGTTCCGGAGCTTCGTTCACAGGCTCGTCCTCATCGTTGGACGAGTCGCCCTCTACGGAATCGGAACCTGTTGGTTCTTCGTCCGCCTGGGAGACATCTTCTTTGGAATCGTCCGTTGTTGGTTCGGAGGTTTCCTCCGGTTCGTCAACGGTTCCGTCGGCTTCTTCGGCAGGCCATGCAGGGAACTCGTCGTCCTCCATGGCGTGGCCTTAAGGGCGCAAGAACATAAGTGAACCGTTCAGCACTTATCGATGAATTTCAGCAAACCAGACGGTCAAGCCCTCGGACGCTTCGAATCCCTTGCCTTCTTTGGTACCAACCAATGTTTTGGCAGAAGACTGATTCACATAGTTGAGAACTTTCTCGGTCACTGACCCGTTGATGAGCACCGTTTCGGCTTCTTCGGCCTCGGTCAAGGCCGCCTCAAGTTTCGACGGGCCGATCTCGTCTGAGAACGTGCCGTCAGCAAAACAAATGATGGCTTTGTTCTTGCCCATCTCGTCAACCTTGTCAAACAATTCCTGAATGTCAGCGGGAGCAGATTCTGGGGCTTCCTTGGAGAATTCATCGTCCATGTCTTTGTCCCAGTCTTTGTCGCCGCCAAACTTCTCGTTGTCTTCAGCGATTTTCTTGTCCAGTTGATGCTTGAACTTGGCTGCCTCCGTTTTCTTCTGAAGGCACATGGTGACGGTTTTCTGTGGAAGCAATTCCCATTCTTGGCCAACGGGGGCCTGAGCCACGTGGTCAACCTTCATCATGTCATAGAGTTGCATGAACAGCATTTCGCCGCCGCGGTCGCCGTCGATGGCCACCGTGACGCTCTCTTTTCCGTTGGCGAGGTCAATGAGTTCTTGCTTGATGTTGCCAGAGCCATCTGCGCTGATGGCGTTTTTCACGCCGCAGTTCAGCAGGTTTCGCACATCGTTTCGTCCTTCCACGATGATGAGAGAGGACGAGGATTCAACGTTCGGACCACAGGTCAGCCCATGAAAGGACTTGGCCGTGCCGACGGTCAACACCGAGCGGACTTCTTCGATGACGGTTTTTGAGGCCGCCTCACCCGAATTGACCAAGGTCAACAAGAGTTCCTTGGCTCGGTCAACCACGGCAGTACGCTTGGTGGCTCGAATGTCACTGATTTGCACGACCTTGATGATGGCGTTGCATGGCCCGATCCGGTCGATGGTTTCGAGAGAACTGGCGATGATCGCTGTCTCAACATTGTCCAAACTGCTTGGGATCACGATGGTCCCGTGCACTTTGCCGTTCTTGGTTTCCATTTCAACGTCAACGTGCCCGACTCGAGCCGTGCGTTGCAACTTGCGAAGTTCAAGTTCATCCCCGAGCAAGCCTTCGGTTTGGCCCATGATGGCCCCGATGATGTCCTTGCGCTGGACGGTTCCGTTCACTTTGATATCAGCCCGAATTTCATACTTCATGGCCTTGCCTTTTCCACCGCCTCCGCGGTTTGAGTTTCCGCCTCCGCGGTTTGAGTTGTTTCTTCCCATATGGTTTACGCTCCTTGTTTGCACACAAACACTGTGCGTTGGGCCGACGACGTTGGTCGTCTGGGTCCGTGGCATTCCACTCGCAGAACGAGGGAAGTGAATGTGAACAAACAAACCCACAGGCCGAGCCCTTTTGAATCCTGTGCAAAGAACAATGCTGTTCAATTCGGTTTTCTAAGCCAACGGTTTCTTCAAGAAGTGGAAGCGCGTCGGTGAAACGTGTCGTCGCTGGAACTTGGAGCGTTGGATGTGTTTCGTTCAACGGTTGAGGTCATGTTGACGGACGGCGTCTTGACCAGAGAAGAAAAACGCCTCATCATCAAATTAGCCAGTGCACTCAAACTGGCACCGGATGAGCCAGCCTACATCTATGAAGCAATTCAAAAGAATGCTGAATCACGGAGTGGTGCTCCGATTTCCCCGGAAGAAATGCGCATGATATACACCAAAGTTTTCGAGGTGGCGATCGTCAACGCTTCCCTTTCGCGGGACGAATTTCGAGTGTTGGCCAACCTCCGAACACAATTTGACATCAACGATGCACTCCACGAAGAAATCGAACAAGAACTTCGAGAAATGATGAAAGAAAAATACGGCGACAAGGCCATGATCGATACGCTCATGGACACGTTAAGGGACTCCGTTGGTTTGGTCGGCGACTTGTTCGACAATTTCAGAAAACGACCCAGTGAGGGTGACGACCGTTGAACCCGACGTTGGATGATTGGCTCGAGCGCCAACCATCTCATCGCTTGAAGTCAAAACGCAGAGCCTTGCGTTTTCTCAAAGAAGCGTACGGCATTTGCGTTGGTGACTTCGCCAACAAGCCGAGGACTGACGTCACCATGACGGACGGCGGTTTTCGCTTTCATATCGGCACGCCTCTGCCTGACCTTCGCCAAATAGCTTCTTGGATGCTCACACATGCTCCAAGGAAGCGACTGTTGGCCAAACTCATTCCTGCGTTGTGGAAACGACGCGGTCGGGAAGATCTGAGCATGGCGGGTTTGCTCTTGGCGAACCTGGAGCCCGATGACATCGGACAAGACCCGTGGATGGCGTTCATCCATCTGTTGCAGCGACAAGAATCGCTGATGATCGTCCTTGAAGTCGCTGAAGAATTGGTGCGAGGTGGCCACCCTGTGCCCGACGATGCGTGGTTGGAGGCTGCAGCTGAGCAGAGCCCCCACTGGCACCAATACTGCGTGCTGTTTCTTTCCCTTCGTCGCCAAGAGGTGCGGTGTCGTCCTTTGATTGAAACGGCTCCGCCCGGCGGAGAAATGTATGAACGCATCCGCGAGCGTTTGCTGCAAGCGGAGCATTGAAGGAGCATCAACCAGATTGTGATGCATGGTCGAACGTTTGTTGCCCGCTGAGGACCCGGTTTTGGAGAACGTTCTCAAATGGACGGTGGAGCGAGACGCCAAAGATGTACGACGGCTCCTTGAATGGTTGCCTGAGGCTCGGTCCAGCAGAGAGCGCAAGGCGTTGTTGCATCGTGTCAGAGGTTTGCTTGCCGAACTTGAAGCCGCTTTGGACGAGCTTGACAGCATGCACTGAGGGAGTAACATGGCGATTGTAGCGGTCATCCTCGCCGGTGGCGTCAGCCAGCGTATGGGTCAAGAAAAAGCAGGCATGTACGGGGGCGTTGAACGTATCCAGCGTTGTCTTGCAGACGCAGGCATCGAACGTTGTGTCGTCTTATGCGGTGAGGAAAACCGTGCATCCCTGTTCAAGGGCGAAGTGATGGCTGACCCGCCTCACTTGAAGGGTTTACATCGAATCATTCCATGGATTCGGACAACATTGGACGCCACAATTTTGTTGGTACCTTGCGACGCATTTTTGCTTTCATCCGAGGCCATCAAGGCGTTTCTGGCCGCCTCACCAAAAGGAGGGGTTCCCAACGACGAAGAGGGGCACCGACAACCGTTGTTCGCTCATGTGCCCTGCGATGTTAAGTTGAACGAGGCAGCAACCAGTGTCTTGTCCCTTGTTGAGAATCTCCCCACGGTTGATGTGGTGGAGCACAGAACGGCGTTTTCTAATTTCAACCAACCAAGCGACCTTCAACACCCTCGACTGTCAAACCGTCGGCCGTGAGGTGCACACGGCCTTCTGCAATCCACGTAAGCACACGCGGATACAGTCGGTGTTCTTCCGTTTTCACGCGATGGCTGAGCGAGGATTCATCGTCATCCGAGAACACCGGCACGGGAGATTGGGCGATGATGGCTCCGGTATCCATGCCTTCGTCCACCAAATGGACCGTGCATCCCGAAAGATTGACCTTGGCTTCAAGCACATCCCGGTGAGCATGAGCACCAGGGAAATTGGGCAACAACGAAGGATGGATGTTGACAATTCGATGTTTCCATGCGGCCAGGAAAACCGGAGAAAGAAGGCGCATGTACCCGGATAAAACGATGAATTCCACGTCGTAGGCAGCCAGTCGTTCCATGACCTCCGCCTCATGTTCTTCCCGCGAGAGGGTTCGGCCGTTGAGGGTCCTTTCAACCACCAAGGTTGGGATGCCGAGTTTTTCGGCTCGATGGAGGCCCTCAATGGAAGAAAGGTTCGAAACCACCACCGTTGTTTCGTGAGGAAGGCCGGAAGATCGTTGCGCCAGCACCATGGCCTCCATGCCGCTCCCAGAACCCGAGATGAAGACGGCGCAACGCAAGGGCGCCGATGTTGACGCAACACGCCCTCCGACGGGTTCCGAATCCATGGCCTGCCTACGAAGATTGGTGTTTCAATCCTTTCCTTATCAGCCAAGGATTTTAGCAAGGCCCGCCTTACGAGGTTTGACAACACATGTCCGGAACCGCCATGCCCTCAAACACCCAACGAGGCGAGGGGGCCCGTGCGGTTGCGAAGGACTACGAAGGCCTGTCTGATGACGAGATGATCGAGACGATTCTATCCATGCACAAACCCAGTGCAAACCCACTGGTGCGCACCGTTTGGGTGGTGGCCGGAAGCGTGTTTGTCCTGTTTGCTGGCATCGGTATTTTCCTGCCCGGTTGGCCCACGACATCGTGGTTGGTGGCTGCCGCCTACTGCTATGGGCGGTCTTCACAACAGCTCTTTCGTTGGCTGCTCAGCAACGGCGTGTTTGGTTCGCTGCTGATGAATTACTACCGATCTGGGAGAGCGCTTCCGTTTCACTCAAAAATAGTCATTTGTGGCTTGATTGCCCTTGTCTCCGCCGCTTCAGCGTGGTACATCACGCGATTGGGAGACCCCGGGTACGGGCAAGCCACCATCGCCATCGTCGCCATCATCGGCATCTGGTGGGTCGGGTGGCGGGTACCCACCACGGCATAACGTGCACCCTCGATGTTGAGGACCTCTCAATGTCGGAAGAGGCGGTGGCCGGTAAACAGCATCGCAATGCCTCTTGCATTGGCCTCGTCGATGACCTCTTGGTCCCGAATGGAGCCTCCGGGCTGGACAATAGCGGTGGCACCGGCCTCTGCCGCCTGCTCCAATCCATCCTTGAAGGGGAAGAAGGCATCAGAGGCTAACACGCAATTCTGAGCGCGGTCGCCTGCTCGCCGTGCTGCGATTTTAACGGCTTCAACACGGCTGGTTTGCCCCGGTCCGATTCCCACCGTTGCCGTTCCTTGAACCATAACAATCGCATTGGATTTGACCTGTTCGCAAACACGAACGGCGAATTTCATGCTGTCAATTTGTTCCTGGGTTGGCCGAGCATCGGTGACCGTGGTGGCCTTTTCCCAGTCGATGATAGGGGGTTCTTCCGTCTGAACCAACACGCCCCCTTCAATGGGTTTTCGGACCACCTGGCGCTGAAGCGGTGCCAGCCGGTCGTTGGGAGAGTTGATGGTCAAGAGGCGTCGATTCTTTTTCTTCATCAAGATGGTTTTGGCTTCATCGTCATAACCTGGTGCCATCATGACTTCCACGAACAAATCACCCACCGCCTCTGCAGTGGAAGCGTCGACGATTTCATTGAAGCAGATGATCGAGCCAAAGGCGGATTCCGGATCGCTGGCGAGCGCCATTTCAAACGCCTCCCGTTGGCTTGCGCCAAGTGCGGCTCCGCAGGGGTTGTTGTGCTTGACAATGACACAAGCGTGAGGGGTTGCAGGCCACTCGTCGGTGGACAAAGAACGGCACAGTCGTAGGGTGGCGTCTGCATCGCTGTAATTGTTGTAGGACATGGCTTTACCACCCTCTACGTGAGCGGTGACGAGGGTGTTGTGTCCCTTTGGAGCATCGTGGTTTACGTACAATGCAGCGGCCTGATGGCCGTTTTCACCGTAGCGCAAGGTGTTCATTTGGTGGCTGGCTGCGAGCATGCTCGAAGGTAAGCGGTCCCTTTGCTCTTCCATCGAACTCCCTTGAGCAGGGTCGCCAACGGTGCGGCGATGCAATTCTTGAGCGATGGCCACATCGTAAGCAGCCGTGTGTTCAAACGCTTCAAGAGCCAACGACCTGCGCAAATCCATCGATACCGCCGATGCATCATCAGCGGCCTGCAGGGCCTCCAAGATGCGCCCGTAGGTTGAGGGGTTGGTGGCGATCAACACGTGCTGATGGTTCTTGGCTGAGGCACGAACCATGGTTGGGCCCCCAATGTCGATCATTTCCAGTAAATCTTCGTCCGCGAGTGGAGGTTCCTTGGCCGCTGCGTCGCCAAAGGGATACAGGTTACAGGCGACCACACGAATAGGAGCATAACCAAGACGGTCCAGTTCAGAAGCATCGCCCTCTTGGTGCAATCGTGCGAGAAGGGGGCCGTGGATGGCGGGGTGAAGGGATTTAACGCGTCCGTCGAAGATTTCCGGGTGTTGCGTGATGTCGGAAACGAGACGAACCTCAAGCCCCGCTTGCATCAAGGTGCGAGCGGTTCCTCCCGTCGAAACCAATTCAAAACCGAGGGATGAAAGTCCCTTGGCGAAGTCGACGATTCCGGTTTTATCCCACACGCTAAGGAGGGCTCGAGGCGGCGAGGAAACGGCATTCATGAAGAGAACCCGTTATCGCACTTGCCCCGTCGGATGCACTTGAACATAGCGCCAAGTGAGTTTCTTGGGTTCTTCAGTCTCCTCGGGCGGAAATAACCTGGTCAACGCGAAGCAAGCCGCAAGCTGTTTCCGTTGCTGATTCAAGGGCGTGATGCAGTGTTTTGGAAGGTAACCACGTCTCGGTGATTTCAGCGACCTTGCCGTTTACATCAATGCCAGCATAACGGGCCCCTCCTCGGTGTTCTGCTCGCAAAGCAAGCAGCGTATCCAGTCGGTCAACACCGGCGTTTTGAGCCAGCGTTGAAGGGATGTTTTCAAGCGAACGGGCAAAAGCTTCCATGGCTAAGCGTTCACGTCCAGCTTCCCGTTCTGCCGCTTCCTTCACCGCCAACGATGCACCCATATGGAAACTGCCGCCCCCTCGAACAATCGCCTTGGTTTTCACCGCCAAAGAAGTGGAGCGGAGGGCATCGTACAGTCCGCGAATCGTCTCCTCCACGGCAGCACCGTCGCCGCCACCGACATCAAGGGTCACCAAACCAGCGTTTTCGCCAAAACGAAGACAAAGGCGTTCTCGGCGACCGTCAAGCGATTCACCGGTTTCAATTTCAAGGGAAGTAAAGGACCCGAGCAAAGACGCATCGGCATCGTCAAGATGGTCGCACATGGTGGCTCCTGAGCCTTGAGCAATATCCTCAACACCGGACCTATCGAGTCCTCCAAGGACAAAACAACCTGCATCGGTGAGAGCGTGGACAATGCTCGGTTCAATGGATTCAGCGCTGAAAATGGCTTGGGCGCCCGTGGCAAGAACCGCGTCGACCTTGCTTTTCAACAACGCATCACGAGCCTCTACAAAGGCCATCCACTGTTCGGCGTCCTCCACTTCAATCTCTGTCTCGCGAACGGTTTCTTCTTGGTCAAGGGGGCATGTCAGCGCCAACACCGTCCCGTTCTCAAGACGACGAGGGAGGCGGTCCAAGGTCAGCGCCGTATCCAAAACGAGGCCGTCGACCAGCCGGGTGTCGAAGAGGTTGCCTTGGGTTCGTTTGGCCATGCGGACGTCTTCGAAATCCACACCGTCTTCGGAAGCCACGGTGAGAAGGGCTTCAACGAGTAGCGAGGAAAGGGTGTTGTCACCGGTGTCTGCGGTTGTTCCTGTCATGGATGTACGAGCGATGGCGTTGAGACGTTCATCAGCATCGGAAAGTGTTTCAGTCACGGTTTCAAGGTGGTTGAGGGCCACTTCCAATGCCGTCTGAAAGCCTTGGATGCAAACCAGAGGGTGGAGGCCTCGTTCCAACAAACGGCCCGCTTCTCGCATCAACTCACTGGCAAAGAGCAGGCAACCGGTCACGCCATCGCCGCAGGCTTGTTCTTGGGCATCAGCCAATTGGACGAAGGCTTTGGCAGCCGGGTGTTTGACAAGAAGTTCAGCGACGATCTTTGCTCCATCGTTGGTCACGGCCGTTTCTCCGTTGGTTTTGTAGAGCATTTTGTCGAGACCTTGCGGGCCGAACGTCCCTTGCATCAAATCGCCAAAGGCGACGGCTGCTGTGACAAGTTTCTGCGTGACCCCCACGCCGCTCGTGACGGTGGTGGTTGGTCGAACAATCGCAACAGGGGCTCGCCCACTGCCATCGTTTCCGCTCGCCATGGGTGAGAGGCGGGGCCTCTTGTTCTTCAATCCTTATTCAGGATGAACTCACTTCTTCTTGGCCGTGGATTTCTTGGCCGCTGGCTTCTTGGCGTATTTTCCAAGTTTGTGCTCTTTTTGGGACTCGTTGTTGGACCAGTGGTAAGCCAGTTTGAGCAAGTTGAGGTAGTGTTCGTTGCCATCTTTCTTCATCTTGTCGTGAAGCACTTCGTTGGTCATGAACACGTCGCCCCAAAGTTGAGCTGCGGTGCCCTTGTCGCCCTTGGGCATGTCAAAGACTTCCTTGATGGTTGGCTCAAGGTAGGAGCGCCACACGCGACCGGGGTTGACGGCCATGGTCACCTCGACCACGATTTCGTTCTCGTTGATGCCGGTACCGGTTTGCCAGGTGTCCTCACCGAGGTCGGCCAAGAACGGCAGACACAGGTCTTGGATGGACAGGCTGGTCATGGGGTCGGCTGCGGTAAGAGAGGCGTAGGCTTCTCGCATGCGGCCACGGTCTGCACCACGAGCAGCGGTCTGGAAGCGCAGCTTGTCGATGGAGGTGGGCACGAGGAAACGGACGTCCGTGTAGTAGACCAGAGGGTTGTCATCTGGCGAGTTGAAGATGTGCTCAAACGGTGCAGGACCTGCAGATTCACCGAGGATATCAACAGGATAGACCGTCTTCAGAGCGTTCGTAGCCACGGTCTGGATGATGCGGCGCATCAAGCGTTCTGGGGCGGCGGAAACGTCGTTGAAGGTGTTGAGGTATTCTTGCATGTTGAGGATGTCGTAGCCACGGACGGAAAGGATGGAGTGGACGTTGGGTCCAATCATCTTCTCACCGTCGACGTCGGCTTGGCTGATCCAGCGAGCGCCTCGAGCAACGTCTGAAGCGGCGACCAAATCAGCGTAGGCCTTGAATCGGCGAGTGACGCGGTTCATGAAGTCAGCCTGGTCGAGTTTGGTGAACACGGTTGAGTCGTAGTTGGACTTCAGGGCGTGGTCAGCGACTTGACTGGCGTTGGCGCAGGTCAACAAGTTGCCTTGGTCAGCAGGGTACATGATGAGGCGGCGACGCTTTGCAGCACCACCGAGCGTACCGATGTGAGGGTCGGTGAGCACGTAGCCGAGCGTGGCGCAAACCTCGAACAGACGACTGTACTTGTCCTCGTCGCTGGAGCCGCTAATCCATTCGTCAAGTCCGGGCTCGATGCAGTGGAATTCCAACGGCACCATTTCGGAACCGGCACCAAAGGCTTGGCGGACAGTGGATGATTGCATCATACCCATCATGGTGTAGAGGGAGGTCTTGCCGGTCGTCATGAACACGTCCGAGATGCCTTCCTCACCGAACGAAGAGCTTCGGTCGGGGAGGTTCACGAGGAGGTTGAAGGCGGTGGCTGTCTCGCGGTTGCCGTTCACAGCAGGCCAAATCCAAGTGTTTGGTCGGGTCATCAGATAGCCCGATGCGTCCTTTCCGAAACCTGCAGGGGAGTAGCGCGTCCAACCCAATCGGTTGTTGAAGGACACGTTGCGGTGCATCAACGAGGGGTAGTAGACGCGGTCAAGCGGGTCAGAATCAGGGACAACACCACGGTGGCCGAGGCCCCAAAGGATAACTTCCCACTCAGGGAACTCTTTGCCATCGGTTCCGAGGAACAGGTGGTCGTCGTTTCGGGTATCGCCTTCGAGAATGGCTCCACCCATGCGCTCTTCATCGCCCGTGGAACAGAAGAAGAACGTCTGCGTGGTGAACAACTGCTTGGGCGTCCACATGTTCGCATTGATGATCGTCTTCTGCTTGAGGTAGTCCGAGAGATTGGTGATCCGTCGTTCAAACTTGAATCGGTCGGAGTCAATCCACGACGAGCCCAGCACCAAGTTGGTGTTCAACAGTTTGGCGGTGGCTGGCCCGATGTATCGGGTACGTGCATCAGCACGGGAGTGGTCTGATGATGGGATTTCTTCCCACGGGCCCCGACGAGGGATGTAGGTCATGAAGGTCTCGGCATCGAACTTGTCGTCCTGTGCACGTGTGACCACGGCTTCCACTTCGTCCATCAGCTTGACATAGGTCTCACTGGGCAAAATTCGGCCGGTTTCTTGGAATGATTTGTCTGATACGCTGCGATGTTCCCACATTTTTCTTCACCTCAAAATTTCTTCTTTTCTTCTGGAGGGGTGTCCTCTTCTTCTTCCTCGGCTTCCGCTTCTTCAGCTTCGTCCTCGGTGGAATCTTCTTCGGCCTCTTCTTCAGCCTCTTCTTCAGCCTCTTCTTCAGCCTCTTCTTCAGCCTCTTCTTCAGCCTCTTCTTCAGCCTC
>NZEQ01000045.1 GCA_002689105.1 Verrucomicrobiales bacterium
AGCAGCACGGAGGTTTTCCCGAGCAAGGGGATACTATTGAACGGATTTGGCTGGAAACCGTTCAAGAGCCGGGGATTTCCCCCTCCCAAGAGACGACATTGTGCACGCTTGAACGTCGTGAATTCGATTCACTGTCAGCGCTTCTCAGCGCTTTTCAAGCGGCTTTTGACAGAATAGACCCTGACATCGTGTTGACCGCAGGTGGCGACCAACGTTGGTTTCCATGGTTGGTTGAACAGACCAAGGCACACCACCCCCCACTTGTTCTCGGGCGAACTTCAGAGCCATTGCGTCAATCGACCGGCCAACGCACCATTCATTCCTACGGACAAACACGACACCGGCACGGTGCTTTCTTCCTCAAGGGTCGCCTTCACCTTGACGTGAAAAACAGCTTCATCGTCAACGAAGGTGGGCTCGCAGGCCTGTTCGAACTAGCACAACATTCTCGTCAATCAGCACAGGTCATCTCTCGTCTTTCTCCAGGCTCGGTTATCAGCGCTATACAAATGCGGGTGGCCATGGATGACGGGGTCTTGGTGCCGTGGAAGAAAAATCGTCCTGAAGACACCAAATCGGCGCTGGACCTTCTTCATGCGGATCGAGGCGGTTTGTATCTGGACAGCCGCCCAGGCGTCCACGCTTCCGTGATTGAACTCGACTTTGCGAGTCTCTTTCCCAGCATCATTGCCACGCGTAATATCTCTCCTGAGACGCTCAACTGTTCCTGTTGCCAAGCCCCTTCCTCCGCCTCGGAACATGGCGTGGTGCCCTTGCATCCCCGTGAAGCTGCGCAAGAGTTTCGGGAACGAACCGTCATGTCGAGGTTCGGCCATGGTCTCTTTCCACTTGCCAACGAAAAGGCGCTCCCTGTGCCAGGGCTCAACATGCACACCTGCGGTCGAACGCACGGATTCCTTGGGCGTGTTGTCGCACCCATCATTGAGCGAAGACGGGTTTTGAAAGGTCTGCGGCAACACAAAGGGGATGCCTACGATTTGCGGCAAAACGCCTTGAAATGGCTGCTCGTGACGTGTTTTGGATACACCGGTTACCGCAATGCCCGTTTTGGTCGCATCGAGGCTCACGAAGCCATCTGCGCATGGTCTCGGGACCTTTTGTTGACCACGATTGAAGCCGCCCAAGAAGATGGATGGGATGTGCTTCATGCCATCGTGGATTGTGTTTGGCTCTCCGATACGAGAGGTCGTTCTCCTGAACAGCAGCGNACAGCGGCCGAGGCTTTTGCNGAACNCATTTCCGAACATGTTGGNATTCCACTGGAGTTTGAGGCGCACTACGATTTCATTGCGTTTCTCCCGAGCAGGATGCACGGTTCGGGTTCCTTGACGAAATATTGGGCCTACACGGGCGAGGATTTCAAAGTTCGAGGGATTGAATTGCGACAGCATTCTACACCNCGTTGGGTGAGAGATTTGCAACGAAAAGGGNTGGAGATNCTGGCGGAGGGCAACCGCANCAAAGGNCTCCCTTCGCTTGCGACTCAACGGTNGGTGCTGAACCACCTNCGGAGTGAACTTCGTCGGTTGGATACAGGAGATGTTCCGCTCGTGGACCTTGTCATCACACGAAGAACCACTCAAGACTTGGCCAANTACCGGGTCAAGAATTTGACGTATGCAGCGCTCATGCGGGCGCATGAACGGGGCTATGTTGTTCCGCCGGGTGGAAAGGTGCGATACACCGTCGTGGATAAGTCGTCAACNGAACCNCTGCAGCGAGTTCGTTTAGCCGAAGAAATCNAGACTTCCAAAGGCTNCCTCTTCGGATGCAAGATTCACTATGGTGAGCTTGCCGAACGAGCGATTTGGGCTCTTCTTGCTCCATTCGGTTGGACCACCGAGCGTCTTCGNCAGGACGGCCGACAACCGAGTCTCTTGGAATTTACTCATCCTGATGCTGAAGGGTCAGGACACCAACCGATGGATGAACTGTCCACCGATTGAATTTTCGTTCGGTGAGACGAAAGTGTGTTTGAGCAGGGCTTTCGAAGGGCCGCCAATGCCCTCGAAGTCCCGAGCGAACATGCCGAAGGTACAGTCTTCTTCGTCTTCGTCCTCCGTTCCATGAACCCTTCAGATGATTTTGTGCGTGGCGATGAAGGTGCTGAAGNAATCGCGGGTCAACGTGTTGTGGAGATGACGAACTCGTGATGGCGATAACTGCGGCGTGATGCTGGCCCGACAGTTGCCGCAAAATACCCACNTGTCTCCGGAACAGAGTTCTGGATTCGAGNCGTGATACGGCATCATCACCGTGCATGGCAAGCAAACCGTCAATCACGACCATGGGTGCGCGTGTGATGGCAAGTTCGTGGGGCAGTCGCTCGATTTGTCGGTCCAACTGGTGAAGGGTGAACCCCCGACTCAAGTACAACCGTGCGAGGCAGGCTTCCACGTCCACTCCCAACATTTCCAAACGGGGGATGAATCGAGATGGGTCAATTCGGCAGGCACCATCCACCCAATGGACCACTTCTCCNTGAGCCAATGCATGAGTGACCCAATGTTCAGCAACGCATCGCATGCTCTTCCCTGCACGCCCGGGTCCGCTCAGATGGTAGAGTTGACCNCGTACNGGTTGAAGAGCGCTGGGGTCAATGCCTCGGCGTCGCTGAATTACACCGGTTTCGAGGAGCTCCGTTGTTTGTTGATGCCTCATGTGAATCATTGAAGGTCGGTGGATGAGGTCATCTATCCTTGTGAAGACCCCTTGGTTGAACTGAATCTGCACATCAAGTTCAAACACCTCTGGCGACGTTGGNGATGCGTGGTGGAGGNGGGCAGCGGTCATGGTAAAGATGGTCCAAGGATCATCATCCATTGCGATTTGGATGCTTTNTTTGCTGCGGTTGAAACCTTGCATCACGGGTTTGATGACACNGTTCCTCTCATCATTGGTTCGGACCCGAAACAGGGACGTGGCCGTGGAATTGTTTCAACCTGTAACTATGCTGCCAGGGCTTATGGCATCCGTTCAGCNATGCCGGTTTCTGAGGCTTGGCGTCGGTGCCCTGCCACCCCTTTTGGGCCGGCCATCTACATTCGTGGAACACGGGGATTGTACAGCAGGGCGAGTCGAAAAGTAATGTCGGTTCTCAATGAGGTGGCCGACCTGTTTGAAAAAGCGAGCATCGATGAGGCCTATCTTGATGTNACCGAGCACGTGGCTGGTGATTGGGATGCTGCGCTTGCTTTAGCAACAAATTTGCAACAGAACATCAAGCGAGTTGTGAATTTGACGGCGTCGTTTGGCATCGCACCAACNCGGCTTGTGGCTAAAATGGCCAGTGAGGNGAACAAGCCCAACGGTATCTGCCGTGTGATGCCCGACGAAGTGCAGTCNTTNTTTGAAGGCCGTTCACTCCGAGACCTTCCNGGNATTGGGCCAAAGCGAGCAACACAATTGGCTGAGTGGGGGTATACCACGGCTGATGAACTCTACGAGTTGGGTGAACTNTCACTTGCTCGGCTGGCTGGTGAACGGTTTGCAACATGGTTTATCCAAGTGGTCGACGGTGAGAGCAGTGATGTCGTTAGTCCNTTGCGCAGTCGCAAATCCATTGGAAAAGAACACACGTTTGAACGCGACCAAGACGATCATGAGGAGGTCATGCACCGNCTTGAGCAATTGGTTTCCTTGGTGATGGAGCGGGCGGTGAGCCTTGGGGTGTCGGGGCGTCTTGCAGAGGTGAAGATTCGCTACACGGGGTTCGAAACCCATACTTCCGGGCGGAGCATTCCGGTGGCGATGGACGAAGAGGGTGTTTTCAAACGGTTNGCGAAGGGTCTGTTTGCAACCAATATCCGGCCCGAANCCAGCGTCCGCCTCATCGGGTTNAGACTTGGACAGTTGGAAATCCCGCCATCTCGTCAGACCACGTTGTTCGAGGAAGAATAGATTCACTCCAATTGGTGCATCCGTGTCAATGTTGCCGCGAATTCATTGAGGTCATCGGGTACGGGTACGTCAGCAATCGGTTGGTTGAGCGATATTCCGGCTTCTTTCTTTTTGGCCCAGGTTTGTCCGTTGAATTCCTGCAAGGCGTGGGAGAGTCCACACAGACGNGTGCCTTCTTTGGTGCCGTGTGCCACGTCAGCCAATGGTGCTGATGGGAAGGCGTCAACATCAACTGAAGACGTGTTGTAGACCGTGCTGGAAATGTGGTGTGTGAAGAACGGACAGACCGGGCTAAACGCTGCCATGAAATCACGAACGATGCGATGCAGCGTCCACGCTGCAGCCTTGTCATCATCGTAGAGTCTCGACTTGACCATTTCCAGATAGTGGCTCGGGAGCAGGCCTGTGCCGAAAGTCTTCAGTGCCTGTGTGGCCGTGTAAATGTCCAAGTCTGACCATGCCGTTTCAACGGTGTGCATCGTGCTTTGGAATTCGGCCAGAATCCAGCGGTCTTCTGGGGCTAATGAAGTCGGTGGGGTGTCAAAGTCGGATGGCACCTCGAATTGCGAGGCGAACCGAGCCACGTTGAACAACTTGGTCAAAACGCCGAAATATTTCTTCTCGATTTCTTCTGGGTTGATGTGGAAATCATCGCCCACTTGTGCATCACAAGCCTTCCAAAGGCGGAAACATTCACTTCCAATCTTGTTGGCTCGCAACTTGACNGACCCGTCGGGTCCCTTGACTTGCCATGAACCCGTTCGTCCACCTGCACCGCATTCGAGGACGGAGTCTGCGTCAATGCCGTTGCCGAGAGACTTGCTCATCTTACGACCCCAAGGGTCCATTCCAAGCCCGTCGATCCACACATGTTGGAAACCAGGCTGGTCCAAGACCAAGGTGGATTTGAGCAGCGTGTAGTACAACCATGTTCGAACAATTTCTTTGCCCTGTGGACGGAGTGCTGTTGGGAAGGCGTTGGCGAAGACCTCTGGATGGTTGAGGTAGCCGCTGACAAAGAGGTTGGAATTCGACGAATCCATCCACGTGTCAAACACTTTTTCCTCCCCTTTGAGTCTGCCAAGGGTGTCGGCAAGCTCGTCATAGGTGCCGAGGTCATCACGAGACTCACGGTCCAGCACTCGACTTCCCTTTGGAGGGTCGTCCTTCCAAGGTTGGACATATGTTCCAGCAGGCGGCACGACGACCTTNGTTTCGTCATCACTGTACCAAATTGGAATCTCGGTGTGGTACCACCGGCGTCGACTGATTGGCCAATCAATGCTGATGTTGTCCATCCAGTCAAGCAAGAATTGGCGATTGCGTACAGGATGGAAACTGATGGAATCAATGTGTTCTCGCATGCGGTCTTGGATGTGGGTTTGTCGAACATACCATTCTTTGAGCAGGATGATTTCAACTGGATTCTTGCCACGCTCAGAAACAGGGATGTCTTGGTCCCGTTCCACCGCTTGAACCAAACGACCGGCTTGTTCAAGCTGTTCAATGGCTTGACTCCTTGCTTCCAGCACCGAAAGACCCTGCAGCGGGCCCGCAACTTCGGTCATTTTTCCGTCGAGGTCAATGGCCTGGAACGGGGCAAGGCCCAATTCTCTGAACACCGCCACGTCGTTTTGGTCGCCAAACGAACAGACCATCAACACACCTGTTCCAAAATCGGATTTTACCGAAGGATGATGTTGGATGGTGACGGTGGTTGAACGACCGCTGGTTTCCATTGGAAGGTTGATTTGTTGACCCACCAAGTGCTTGTATCGTTCGTCATCTGGATGGACGACCACCACGCCACAGGCGCAGATGAGTTCAGGACGCGTGGTCGATATCACCAGTTCAGTGCCGTCTTCACAGGTCCAACGGACATCGACGAGTTTCGTTTTCCGAGCAATACGTTCAACTTCAGCATCGGCGATGGTGGTGCCTTCAACAGGGTCGTAGATGTTCGGTCGAAGGTCCTCAATGATGTCCCCTTTTTTGAACAATTCAACAAAAATTGATTGCGTCACGCTTCGATAATCCGGTGCATCAGTCAAGTATTCTCGAGAGAAATCACACGATAGTCCGACGCGTTTGGCGGTGTTTCTCATCGCCTGGGTAAAGGATTCAATGGTGGTTTCACACAATTTGAGAAATTCTTCTCGGTCGTATGTTTTCATTTTGCGCTTGGTGTTTTTCTCAACGGTAAATTCGATGTTGATGCCGTTTCGGTCGACACCCCAAGGGAAGTAGACTTCTTTTCCAAGAAGGCGCTGACTGCGTGCGAGCACATCGATCATGGAATACTGAGCAACAGCGCCGATATGCCACGTCCCTGAAGGATAGGGCGGCGGTGTATCGATGACAAAGAGTTCTTTCCCACTCTCTGGATTGAAGGCATAACGGCCACTGTAGGCTGCTTCGTCGGCATAATGTGCCTCTTGTATGCTCTTCTCAAGGTCAATGGACCATCTTTTTTCGGGGATTTTTGGGGCTGGCATGTGCCTCACCTGGCCCCTCCTCGGTCAATGAGGTGGGTCCAGTCCGTCGGATGTGGGACATCATTTCAACCCGTCGGCTCAACCAATGAAAGCCGAGGCATCGAGGTCCTTGGCGAAGGTAAGCCTTTGAAGGTCAATGGTTTGGCTAAGTCCGAGGTGGTGATGTGGCTTCGCAAGATGATGCTCCAAAAAACACCTCAAGCGAAGATTCGGCATCCCGTTCCAAAGGAAACCGTCGGCTTGACGCCATCGCCGGAAAAAGTCGAGATGTCCGGGACCAACTTGTTGGTCAAATGAAAACCATCGATTCAAAACGCACCTTGGATGCAGTCTTGGATGCTCCAAAACGATTCAAGCGGGAATGGCAAAAAACGGGGGCAACCGGCGCCATCACCAAGTTCCCAATCCCCACAGTTCTGGTGTTCTTGTTGCTCACTGTTTACTTCGTAACCCAATCGGGATTCCTTGACGGCACTCAATTTGACGATGACCCTGACAACCCTGCGCTGAACGTGAACGGCGACTTGGAGGTGTACTTGCCTGACGGAAGCCGGGTTGCTGAATTGATTGGAAAAGTGGAAGAAGATTGGTCCACCAACGTGATGGTTGTTTACATCGAATCAAACAAAAACAACATCACTGACCAGCGTATTCTCCAAGAAATCAGTTATGTAGAAAACATCCTCAATCCATACCTCTCCGACGATTCTGATGACGTGATTTACATTCTCTCGTTGTCCACGGTCCTCAAAGAAGTCAATTCCAGTGCCCCCCGTATACGGGAAGCGATCATCACCGAGGTGGGGGAACTCGGATGCTCCAATGACCCGACTGAGGATTGCCCTTCAAGAAACGCTGCTGAAAATCTAAACGAGGGGTTGGCAGCGACGGATGACACCTTTGGTGGTTCATATGAAATCCCAAGTCAGACGACCATCGACCTTGTCATCGGTGAGATGTACACGGACGAAGGCCAACCAACGGCTGGTATGAACAAACTTGCCCGTGATATTGAGGGCGGGGAGGACGGCGGCCCAGATGGTTTACTCGACCGCGCGATCATGGCGATTGCCGTAACAGAAGAACGGCCTGCGAAGGACATCATTGCAGATACTCAAGAGGTTCTTGACACCATTTCGGCCATGGAACGCCCCTGCTTGTACGATGCCAACGGAAACCCGGTTGAATCAGAAGGGATGTGCACTTGGGAAGACCTGGGTATTTCCATGGTGCTGACCGGCCCGGTCCCTATCACCAATGCTGTCACCGAATTTTCCTTCAAGTTGTTCTGGGATATTTTCCCGAAAGCCGTCGTCCTTGTTGCTATTGGACTGTTCGTCTTTCACTCCGACCTGCTTCAAGCGGGCTTGACGGGTATTCGCCCGCTTCAAGGGTTCAAGGTCATCGTGATTGCAGGGCTTCCGACACTGTGTGCCGTATTTTGGACGCTTGGTCTCATCGGCGCCACCAATTATGAGGTCACAATGACCGTGATCATCGTGGGGCCTATTTTGCTCGCGTTAGGGGTGTCCTATGGGTTACACATCACCAATAGGTACGCCGAAGAAGAAGGCAGCAAGAGCGAAAAAATGAGGGCATCGTTGAGCTCCACCGGTCGCGCCGTCTTTTTGTCAGCGGTAACGACCGTGATCGGTTTCATTTCCCTCGTCTTTACACCCATGGCTCCCATTCAAACCGTGGGTATTGCCCTTTCAGGTGGCATCGTAATCGTCTATTTCCTGACCATGTTCATGGTGCCGAATCTGACCCTCATTCTTGATCTCAAGAAACCCAAACATCCGCCGCTTAAGGCGTTCGATGTTCTTGTCGACATCCCTGTCAAACGGAACAAAGGCGTTATTGGCGTGTTTTTGTTGATGATTCTTCTCTCTGCTACCGTGGGTCAAGCCAATGTGGAAGAAAACATCGATTTGCTCGGTATGGCTCCTGAAGGTGAATCGCCGGTTGTCAAGATGAAGCAATACAGCCGAGAATTTGAGGCAGGGCAAGTCGGTATGATCCTCGTCAACGCTAACGTGAGTGGCGACTTCAATGACGAAGATGTTTCGAACGATGACCCGGTCGAGTTATTGCAGAAAATTGACAATTTGGAAGCGTCCTTGAACACCGTTGAAAACACCACGGCTGTATCCGTTGTTTTCCTCATGAAATCCTCCGGTGTCCAAGTCACGGTCTCTGGTGAGGGTGTGAACGAGTTCTTCCAACTGATTCCTTGCGGTGGAAATGAACAATGTGAGGACGTAAAGACCACTGCAAACGTACTGCTGAATCAAAGCCAATCGGTCGATGCTTCCTTTTGGGACCTTCTCAACGACCCCGATGCCTTCGGATTGCCGGGCTCACAACAAAGCCAAATTTTCTTGTTGGACGTGTTCTATGCATCGCTGACCAAGGAAACCCGGCAAATTTTCGTGAGTGAGGACTTTAGCCGCTCCTTGATCTATGTTGATATGCCGTTCATTCCAGTGGCAGATACCGCTAAGAGCGTGGATTCGGTCAACGAAAAGGCGGCTACTTTCCAAGGACGTTACGGTGAAACGGCAGAGGAACTCACGGGCGTTGCGGCAACCGCTATTGAGGTCAACGAGCTCATTGTTGGCTCACAGTGGACTTCTCTTGGTTTCGCCATCATCCTTACGCTCATCACGCTCGCCATCGTCTTCCGAGATATCCGCTACTCCATTTGGACCACCTCGCCCGTGATCGCAACGGTGGCGTTACAATGGTTGGTGATGTGGCGGATGGATGTCCCGCTATCCCTGGTCACCGTCATGATTGGTTCAATTCTCGTCGGTGTAGGGGTGGACTTCTCTATTCACATCGCCAACAGAATTCGTGAATTGGGTGGCGGGATTCAAGCCATTCGGAGCGCGGCTGTGGGGACGGGCATGTCCTTGTTTGAAGCTGCGGTTGTCACGTCCCTGGGTATGTTCACGGCCTATGACATCCCTATTCCCGAAATCACACCGTTCATCACGGTCATTCTGATTTTGCTATGGGTCGCCGCTGCAAGTGCTCTTATTCTCTTACCTGCCATTTTCATCACCCTTGAAAAAATGGGTATTGGAGCGGTAAGCGGCGGCAATAACATGGCGAAGAAACTTGGGCTCATTCGGACGGCTTCGGTCACCGATGATGTGATGGAAGCCGCTTTGGTTGACGATGTGGTCGATGCTTGGTAAGCGTTGAGTCCATAGACCCCTTAGGTCTCCCCATGTCCATGAACCACTGGCTGATGAAATCCGAACTGGATGTTTACCCCTACAGTCAACTTGTTGCAGACGGTTGGACCCACTGGGATGGAGTAAGAAATTATCAGGCTCGAAACATGATGCGGGATGCCATGAAGGTCGGTGATTTTGTGCTGTTCTATCATTCCAATACCAAACCCCCTCACGTCGCTGGCGTTGCTCGTATCACTCGTGAGGGTTATGGCGATTTTACCTCTTGGGACACCACAAGCAAATACTTTGATGAAAAATCTACGCCAGAAAACCCTCGTTGGTTCATGGTTGACATCGAGCCTGTTTGCGAGTTGGACATGGTTCCACTCCAGGACATGAAAGACAATCCAAATTTGGAAGGTATGCCGCTTATCCAGCGCGGGCAACGACTTTCCGTACAACCCGTAACCCCTGAACAGTTTGCAGAAGTCCTTCGAATGGCGGGCGTGGATGCTGCAACGTTGTGAACGGTGAGATCATGAAAGAACAGGTGCCAGTTTCCTCTCGGGCGGCCAATATAGAGTACGCCATACGAGATGTCGTTGTTCCTGCTGTTCAGTTGGAGGCTGAAGGCCATGAAATCATCAAATTGAACATCGGCGACCCCATTGCTTACCCCGGTCTACCCACACCTCCGCACATGGTTGATGCTTATGTTGAGGCATTGAGAAATGGGCAAAATGGCTACTCGCCTTCGTACGGCCTGCCACGCCTACGGCAAGCGATTGCTCGTGATGAGCAACGAAAAGGCTGGGATGCGACCGCTGATGACATTTATGTGTGTCATGGTGTTACCGAGGCGCTTCAACTGATTTTTGCCGCTGTTCTCGAGGAGGGTTCGAAAGTTTTGGCGCCCGGCCCACACTATCCACCGTACATGGCCTATCCACAGATGTTCGGCGCAGAAACTGTCGAATATCAACTTCATCAAAACGATGGATGGAAGCCTGATTTCTCTGACATTGCTTCTAAAATGGACGATGATGTTCGATTGCTGGTGCTCATCAATCCCAATAACCCATGCGGCACGGTTTGCGGAGCAAGCGATGTCGATGCTCTTTTGGCCATTGCGCGAGAATACCCCAACTGCATTGTTGTTGCCGACGAGATTTACGACGGCTTGGACTTCACGGGCCGACATGTTTCGGTTGCGAGCCGGAGTTCGGATGTCCCGGTTATTGCACTCAACGGTGTGTCAAAAGTCTACTACGCACCCGGTTGGCGTATTGGCTACATGGCACTCCATGACCCAGCCCATCGGATGAAACTCGTCCGTGATGGACTTGAACGATTGCTTCGTTCAAGGCTCTGCGCCTCCACTCCGGCACAATTGGGTTATCTCGCCGGCCTCGAAGGCGACCGTGCGTGGATGGAAGGATATGCCGACCGTGTCATGAAACAACGAGACCACTGCCTCAAACGCATCGAAGAGATCGACGGATTGGAGGTTGAACAACCCGGTGGTGCATTTTACATGTTCATCCGATTGACTGATGAACAATGGTCGGCCGATGACAAGGCCTTCGTCTTGCGTTTACTCCATGAAGAACATGTTCTCCTCGTTCATGGAAGCGGGTTTTCTCCCGAACTCGGCCGTGGGCATGTTCGACTCGTTTACCTGGCAGACATCGATGTTCTTGACGAGGCTTTTGACCGGATGGCACGTTTTTTGCAAAAGCATCGCCGTAACACGACCATGTCGTAGGAGAATTCATGAATCCCAATCGGGGGGATTAGGTTCATGCGCCGTGTGCAATGGCTTGGCATCGCAACCATTTTTGCGATGTTCACCCTGCAATCGGTTGCCGCTTCATCGGTATCCACCCAATCGGAATTGACAGTTTCATCCCTTACGCCTCTGGGCATTGCACTGGTCGTCGCCTTCTTTGTTCGTCGGTGGTTCATCCCTCAGCAGTTGAAAAATTTGCAAGTTGCCTTTGAGATTGAGGACGACCTCTACGAAGTCCATCGTATCACTCGAACCCTTCGAGATTCAAGACGCCTCCTGAACTTTGGACGGGTTGGCTACGGTGTACTGCTCTACATGATGGGTTTGACGGGTGTATTGATTCTCATCGCCGAGCTTCTGTTTGACGCAGCAGTTTTTGCCTCATTTAATCTTTACATCATCGCGACACTGATTCTGATTCCCGTCGTTATTTCGCCTTGGGAGACGCTCAATAGCCAACTTGCTGGAAGGCAACGAGAAGTTCGCTCTTCAGTAAGTGCGGACCTCATTCGCCGTGTCTTCACACTTGCGCTGTTGGTCATCATCACGCTGTTGGTTTTGGCCTATGGTATGCAGTTGAACGGAACACTCACCCCAACATGGATTGCCTTCGCCATGTTGACTTTCATGGCCCCAACCATCTTCGCTTACGGCCGCATCATGGGGGCCTCTTGGAACATGCTGTTGATCAACAAATGGCGAACCACTCGAGGTCGAAAGAACCCCATTGACCCGGATAAAAACGGATTCATTGGTCGAATCTTTTCTTTCCTCCTGGTCCTCTTTCTCCTCACCATGCCCATCACAGCCCTCAACGGCATTTTGACCGTCCTGTACGTGATGCTCAACAACCCTCCCAATGCAGAAGAGGTGTTGAATTATGGCGGCATCATTGGGTACTCCATCTTTGTGCGCATTGACCTGATTTCTGAAATCCTCTTCCACTGGGAATTCATCAAAGCACTGCCCCAATTCCTTTCCCTGTATCTCACCCTCAACATCGCCATCGTCGGTCTCGCCTTTATTTTTGAACTGACTCGAAACTTGATTCTGGGTGGGCAATCCTTTGGTGGCATGTTCGGTGTTATTCTGGATACGCCCCGAGAAATACGGGCAGAAAAGGCGGCTCAAGCGAGGCAACTCACGTTTGCCTTTGCTGGGTTCTCTGGCTACACGGTCTTGTTGTTGATTCTCGTCTGTTACAAAGAGTTTGGAGGGCTCATGCCCTTTACGAGTACGCTGGAAGCCAATGATTTCGATGAAGGCATGCGATTGTTGACGGTTTGGTTGTTTATCGCCGTCGGTCAACTGGTCTTTTTGATGACGTGGCTTCTTTCCATCAGCCGTTTTGGACATCTGCGAAGCCTTCGATTTGATTTGAATCCCGATGAGCGACGGGAAGGCGCCGTTCTCCTTGAAGGAGGAGATAAACTCCAACATTTGGTTGAAACGGCTGCTTATAACGAAGATTTGGACCTCCTTATCCGGATACAAACCCACGATTTCCCCGGTGATCAGGCGCTTATCCGCCAGGAACAATCTCGCGCTGCCATGTGGGAAAAAGCCCTTCGCGGTTTGTGGCCTGAAGCCATTGAAGCCAGTCGAAAACTGCTTGCCCAAACAGGCGGCGATAACGACGAAGCAAGAATGATCATCGCCACCGGATACATGGCCCTCCGACGTCTTGATGCGGCCCGAGAAGCCCTTCACGGACTTCAACAACCTGAAGGTTATGATGAACCCGAAATCTTGTCGTTTATCTGTGAATGGCTGGACCCATGGAACGGGTCGGTCACCGAAGACGACCTTTGGGACTGGGAAAACAATTCGACCATTGACTACCTTCAACTCTTGTTGAACATGATGAGGACTTGGAAGCCCCAACCCAATGAAATGATGGTTCACAACGACAAAATTTCCCTTACCGGCCAACTCTCGATGGTCGCTTTACTCCGCGCACAGCGGCTCTACGACGAGGCGCTGGAGCTGTCTCTCTCTCTTGTTCGTAGCGACCCCACGGGTGTACGTCCTCGCTTGGCGGTTGCATTGTGTTTGATTGACACAGGGCAATGGCACGATGCCAAGACGGTGCTTGACGAATTGATCAAAAGCGACAGCAAGGACCCTCGCGTGCTGGCGCTCGCGGTTATATTCGGCTACGGTACGAAAGGGCGAGAACACATGGAAGTCTCCCTCGTACTCGATGACAGTAAGGAGACAAAGAAGTGGATGGATGCTGCTCCGGTGAACGCTTATGCTGCCCTCCTGCAAAAAGGTGGCTTGGATGAAGCGATGAATGCGAATGTCATGATCGCAGCACACGAGGCAACACGTCGCGCCATGCCACCAAGATTCTCAGCAGGTATCCTTTCCAATGTATTCCAGTACCTCGTCCTCATTCCCGTATGGTTTGTTCTCGGTATTCTGACCTTCCAAGAAGTTGGTGAAACAGAGGGTCTCTCCGTGTTGGGCGGTCTGCTTTTCTTGCACTTTTCCTATCGCCGGTTCATTCGACAGCAGGAACATCAAATCAAACATCGGGACCAGCGTGGCATGATCAAATATGCCCGCAGATTGAGGCGATTCAAAGCCATCCCGCAGACGAGCAATATACCCATTGGAAACCACTTGCTCCTCGGTGGTATTTTGGTGACCGTGAACGGAGTCGTCCTTGATATCGGCTTCCCGGCTTGGTTGTTTGAGCGATTGCCGAAGGAGCCTGAAAAGAAAATACGTCAGCGTCTCCGCCGCCGCAGTGTAGCATTGGAGAAGGGACGAACGCCTCGTGTTTCCCCGCTCGGAAAAGCCTGGTGGTTGAAGCGTCCGAAAGAACACGCAGAATCCGGACCGCTCCTCGAACGAAACATTGGTCCCGTCGCCTATCGTGGACGAACCAATTACATTCGCAAGAAAGAACCGCAGGCGCTCAACGATGCTGCTCAGGGGAAGGAAACAACGATGCAAAAGCGGTTTATTCCTCGAAACACCATCCGCAGTGAACGTTCCTCTTCCTGATGTCTGATTTCTTCGGACGAGGGTTCAAGGACTGTCCACGGAAACGGAGACCATGACCCAAGTTCCCGGTGGTTGGGGTGCATCAAAGGAAAATCGACGTCTTGCTGACGATATACTTGCAGCGGTGCGCTCAAGTGGCCATCTTTACCGTCATGGGTTGGGAATGATCGCCTCTGAGAACATCATCTCTCCGGCGGTAAGAGATATCGTAGGAAGCGACCTTCACGGTAGGTATGCAGAAGGCCTGCCCGGGAAGCGATATTACCAAGGTTGCGAAGATTTTGACACCATTGAAGCCCTTGGTATTGAACTCGCACAGGAGGTTTTTCAAGCACCTTTTGCAAACATCCAATCGACTTCAGGGACGGTTTCCAACATCGGGGCGCTNAAGGCGTTAGCCCAGCCCGGTGACGCCATCACCGCNGTTTCAACCGCTGATGGAGGCCATATCTCCCACGCNAGAATGGGGGCTGTTGGATTGAGAGACCTCAATCTGACCACCTATCCTTGGAACGAGGAACGCATGGAGCCTGACATCGATGCAGCTTGCCAAACCATTCGCGAAGTTCAACCNAAAGTGGCGCTCTTTGGTCAGTCGGTGTTTCTGTTCCCAACGCCGCTTCGAGAAATGGCCGATGCTGCCAAGGAAGTCGGTGCTTCGGTCATGTACGACGGCGCCCACGTTTTGGGCTTAATCGCCGGCGGTCAATTCCAAGACCCACTNCGTGAGGGTGCTGACCTGATGACGGGTTCAAGCCACAAGACNTTTCCCGGGCCTCAAGGAGGCTTCTTGCTTTCATCATCCGAGGATCCAACCTTCCANCGCCGGCTCAACACGGCGATGTTTCCGGGTGTATGCTCTTCCTATCACNTNCACCATGTTGCTGGNAAAGTCATGGCCTTGGCTGAATTCAAAGAATACGGCGAAGCCTATGCAAAGGACACCGTGGCCAACGCTCAAGCCTTTGCGGCTGCTCTGGCCAGTGAGGGTTTTGATGTGTTGGCTGAAAGCCGAGGCTACACGGCATCTCACCAGGTCTTGACCCGCCATGGCGGGCTGGATTCAGGTGCCGGAGCGAAGGCGGCCCAACGTCTAGAAGAAGCGGGTATCATCACCAACATGAACATGCTACCGGGTGATACCAAAGCACTCGCTCCATCAGGACTGCGCTTGGGTGTCCAAGAATTGACTCGCGTAGGATTTTCTATCCAAGACATGGAAGAAGTTGCACGATTTTATGCACGGGTGTTGTTGCACGATGAAGACCCTGGGGCCGTCAAAAACGATGTGCAAGCGTTGAAAGCAGACCATCAAACCATTCGTTATTGCTTCAACGAAACCGAACGCACAGGTTATCCAGAGTAGGTTGGAACCTTGATGAGCAATGCATCCGACGAGGCTAGGACCTCCTTCATGTTTGGTGAAGACGGATTTTTCCTCGATCCCTTTGGCCAACCGTGTGTGCTGATGGGCGTCGTTGAATTTTCGAAATTTTGCCTTCATCTCGATGCTTTGTTTGAATCACCGCTTGGTCGGAAACTCATCTACGCTGCAACCGACGCCGAAGAACGGATAATATCGGCTCACCCAAGCGTACAATTTGGGCGCTGGTTTGGGAAATCAAAAGCGAAAAATCGACTCCAACAACGAGCGATGGAGATGGGATGGGGTGAATTTGGAGAGGTCTCAGTTTCCGGTCCGGCCCATGATGCGTTGACTGTGGGTTTTTCGCTGGCCCATCATGAACACATTTCTCAACAACGAGCGAACGTTGAATGGCATCAAGTCAATGCTGACATGATCCGTTTGCAATTCGCCACGAAAAATGAGAACATCACGCCCGTACCCTCTCCTCTTCACCTTCCGTGGTTTGGTTCGGAAACCCAAGGACTTTCATCGAGTCTTTTCGAAATTGAACTTGACCGAAGAGCCTCTTCCTTCTTTTACGGTGATGAGCGTTCCTTTTTCCTTTCCAGTCATGTGTTTTGGAACTTGTTTGGCTCACTCTTAGGAAGACCTCTTTCAGAGGATTTTTCTGCTCAATTCAACCTTGAAATGGATGAAAGCATTGAACACGCTTCGACCTTTAGCGCTGTAATTATTGCTGCCAGTCAGGCTTTTGAAGCCAATGAACGACCAGTTTATGTTCTCTCTGCAGGCGACTGGGAGGGGCATTTTGCAGAGCGGTTGACCAAGAGGGGTTTTGGTCGGGTGCGAGTTGAACAAAGCATCCTTGACGAGGAGACTTCTCTTTTTTCAGTTCATTCACCGGTTGCACCTGTGGCGATTGGTTTGCTGATTGGGATGTGGCAAAGGGCTCACGGAATGGTCGGTGAGGTCAAGGTAGAACTCGTATCAGATGCCCTTCTTGTACGCATCTCGCCGCGTCGTGTAGATTACACCTGATTTTCCTAACAAAACCGATGCAGGCTACTGTTTCGTGTTGCTCAAGTGTGGTCAAGGTTCATAACCGAATCAACGCCTCGGTAGGCTTGCACAGCGGTGCCGGGTGTTACTGATGAGTCTAAACCACAACCAAATGGCCTACGTTGCAATTGTTTCAACCTTGATTTTCGGGTCCCTTTTCGTGGGTGTTTCCGGGTTCTTCCAGACCAGCGAAGACATCGGTGGTTTCGAAAGCGCAGTGGAAGAAGATATCAGAGGAGAATCCGAATTGATGGACGCCGCTCTTGACTCGGATGGCGACGGTCTATCGGACAAACTCGAAGAAACCCAATACGGTACGGATGTCAACGACCCTGATACTGATAACGACGGGATGAGTGATGGGTGGGAAGTCCAACACGGCCTCAATCCACTGGATAACGGCGAATCTGAGGACTTAACCGTCGACCCTACTCAAAACGAAGACTCCAGCGATGCGCAGGTGGAGAACGAAACCGAATCGTGGCCCGACCCAAGTCAAGGTCCAAACGGCGACCCTGACCGAGACGGCCTCACGAACCAAGCCGAACAAGAACTTGGAACCGACCCTCAGCGTGCCGACACCGATAACGATGGTTTGAACGATCGTTGGGAGTCGCAATACACAACCAGTGTTCAGACGCCCGGTGGCGAAGTGGTTCTGTTCAACCCACTTGATGGAAACTGGGATTGTCTTCTCCTTGACCAAGCCATGGTCGACGCCCTTGAATCCCGATTTAACGGCGAGAATGGAATGGCCGATTGGGACGACCTCGCCTCAAACGACCGCCACTCGTGTGATATGGTCCTTGATACCGACGACGACGGACTTGCGAACTTCGAAGAAGAAGTCTTCGGAACCAACCCAACTGCTCGAGATTCAGACATGGACTTGATCGATGACATCGTTGAGGTGGCCAACGAAACCATTGCACTCTACACCGGCCTTGGCGAGAATTGCAACGAGCCTTTGCTCGACCCGCTTCCTCACATCGGTCCGTTCTTTGGCGTTGAGCGAAACTGGTTCATGATGGACATGGATGGCGACGGTCTTCTCAACGGNCCCTCGGACTGGGATACGGACGGTGACGGTATGCCAGACGGCTTCGAATTCTGCTACTCCGATGCAACCATGGCACCCAGTGCAGCTTATGTGCTCAATCCTGCCAACGCCTCGGACGGCTATGGCGACTGGGATGAGGATGGAATGAACAACCTCGAAGAATACCAAGTTGCTCAGTTGTTCGGCGAAGGAAACTTCACCTCGCCTTGGTTGGAAGACACCGACCAAGATGAAATGCCCGACCAGTGGGAAGCATCCAACGGCCTCCACCCACGCTCTGCTCTCAACCGAGACCAGGACCCAGATATGGACGGATACGACCTCGATGCAGACGGTGATGTCATGTACGGCGAGTTGGAAAACACAGCCACCGTCCATACTGTTGACGTCGTTCTTGGCCAACAGGTTTCTGCCAACCAACAAGTCGCTTCGGCCCGCATCACCCTTGCGGGTGGAAACCAACAAATCATTCCCATGCGAGCACCGGTAGACGGCTATGTTTACGACCTCAACGTGGTGCTGGGTCAAACCATTGAATCCCGCTTGTTCAGTTGGATGAACATCGTAGAAGAAGAAGAGCGTTTCACAAACGTCATGGAATACAAGGCGAACGACCGAGACCAAGATGGCATTTTGGACGGCCGCAGTACAGACCCGCTCAACGCCGATACCGATTCCGACGGTCTCATTGACGGCATTGAAGTCATGGGTTGGGAAATCCTTGTTGTCAACCGTGGTGTACAACCCACATGGGTTACATCCGACCCCGGTCTATACGACACCGATGCAGATGGACTCTCGGATTACGAAGAATTCTCTTCGACGTGTAATCTCGGTGGTTCAAANGCCTCCAACCCCGACACCGATTCAGATGGTTTGACCGACCTGGAAGAAGCCGGTGACAATTTCATGTGGGAAGGAGAGGCCTATTCAACGAGCCCCTGCATGTTCGATACCGACAATGACGGTCTCGAAGACGGNGAAGAAGTCGTTGCGGGTGCAGACAACTTCCTGACCCATGCGAACAAGTCCGACACCGACGATGACGGNCTTGTTGACGGACAAGAAGTTCTGTTCGTGCCACGACCCTTCCAAAATCCGACNAACCCACTTCTCAACGACACGGATGCCGACGGAATGTTGGATGGTTGGGAAATGCAGGTGAAATCTGCAGAGTCCAACACGAACTCCCACAGTCTATGGGTTGCCACCTCCACTTGGGAACGTCCCGGATGTGAGTCGACGCAAACCAATTCTTGTACGATGCAGCCAGGTGGCTATGTTTGGCAGAACTGGTTGGGAGGATTCGCACTTGAGCCCAAATTCCAAGTCAGCGAAATGAACCTAACCGGCTTCCAAATGCCCACAAACAGCCTTTGTGATGGTTGCAACGGACGATGGGCTCTCGACCCTTCACTGAGTTCCCTCAAGGACGATACCTTNGACATTGACAACGATACCCTTGCAAACGGCATGGAAGCTCCAGACCGATGGGATACCAACCCTGTTGACGATGATACCGATGGTGACTTGTTGC
Source organism: Verrucomicrobiales bacterium (assembly GCA_002689105.1). Classification (GTDB taxonomy): domain Archaea; phylum Thermoplasmatota; class Poseidoniia; order Poseidoniales; family Poseidoniaceae; genus Poseidonia. The sequence goes on from NZEQ01000045.1 coordinate 19,431, forward strand.
CGGACGGGTGGGAAGTTTACTATTCCCAACTCGCCTTTGAAACCGGACTTGCCGATAACGAAACCGTCGGTGTCTATGGTGCCCGAGGTGTGATGGACCCTTCCATGCCAGACAGTGATTTGGACGGTATTGAAGACGGTTATGAGGATCCTGACCGAGACGGTCTCAACCGAAGTGGTCTCATCAAGCGTTATTGCCCTGGGTACAACGACACCACCAATTCCGAGTGCAACATTGACCCCGATACGCCAGATGGCCAACGCTTCTACGATAACCTCGAGAACTACACCAATTATGAGGAAATGCAGAACGGCACCAATCCCATCACCAACGATACCGATGGCGATGATTGGAACGACGGGCCAGANGTGTACTATCAAGACCATGACGATGACGGCATGGCCACCGGTTGGGAGTACCACTTCCAGTTTGATCCATTCGATGGTGCAGACCGTATGGTGGACACTGACGGTGATGGACACGTGAATTTCTGTGAGTACAAATGGGATACAAACCCCCGAAATCCGGTTTCATACCCCGGACAAGGTGAGTTGTGCGACCCGTTCAGTGATTGATGACGATGAATTCCATGGAACAGCCCAGCAAAGGAAAAACCTACCTCTTGGTGGGTCTTCTCTTGTTATGTTTCACAACATCGAANGTTCATGCAGTCCATTCAACGGATGTTGAAATCAGCAATAATATAGAATTCAATTTGCCAGATGGCGCTCAATTTGATGATGTTCTGAACTTGACCGGTGTCTCAACCATCCCCCTGAAGAATGCAAGTTGGTCGGTTGTCAACATCTCGGGTGTAACCCCAACAACACTTCTCAGTGGTCCATATCTCACTTCGGTTCAACCCGTTGCGGAAGATCTCTTCTCATGGTCGTTAATCGTTGATGTCCCTGATGTAGATTGTACCTGTTATGTTGAAATAAACGTCGACGAAGAGAGGCGAGGTAAGGGCGGTCCAGGGAAAGAACCGCAGGGACACGACCTCGCTCGTCTTGTGGTTTACCTTGGAGAAAACCACCATCGTCCGGTCTTCCCCCATGAAATCGACCACATGTCCGATTCAATGCCCGAGAGTTTGGCGGAGGCTTCTGACCACGCCACTTTACTTTCATCGGAGTTTAACATCAGTTATCCAATCGTCACCGCTCCAAACAGCGGCTCTATTGTCAGTGTGCAAGCGACGGTTTGCCCAGCACCCTACGGCGTATGCACCACGACACCTCTCGAAGTTGACATACCGTTCACTGTTTCAGAAAATGAACTCCTTCTTGCCGTTGACCCGGCGTTGATTCAATTGGAAGAGGGTGTATGGCAGTTTGATTTCACAGCGAAGGATGCTCTCCTTCGTACAACCCACTCAACTCGTGCGATTTTCCTTCATGATACACAAGCTCCTACGATTTCATTAACGCTCGATTCCGTTGTGAATGAGAGTGAACCTGTTCACGTTTATGCCAGCCTAGACGACGGGTATGTTGGTGCTAAATACTCAATGACATGGTCCCTCGAATACGAAAATGAACAGCGTCGAGCCCCTCTATCTCATGAAGTGGTGAGTGAAGACCACTTGCTGCTGAATCTTACGGAGCAAGGGTCCTACACCGTTCATCTCTCAGTGCGAGACCTGGCTGGACATCTTGAAACAGCCTCGGAAGATTTCACTGTGCTGAATCTTCGACCAACGGCTCGCATCAGCATCGAGGGTATGGTGTTGAGCGATAACGGACGTTTTTCCGTAGATTTGCAAGAAGAGTGGGAATTAAACGCAAGTGAGAGTTTTGACAATGAGGTTGTGGACTACCTATGGGTCATCAACGACGGCCGCTCAGTCCGGGGAACGCCGACNTTGGATTCAACTCAGTTGTCTGAAGTGGGTCTTCATCAAGTCGAATTGATCGTCTTTGACGACGATGGAGCCACTCATTCAACCGTTGTTGAAATTGAAATTCTCGGCAAAGAATCTGCAGAATCTCAACGAGGTCCCCTCTTGGCTCTGCTTGCTTTGGTGGCCATCGCAGCGTTTGTTTTGGTCCTGCGAAACAGAGAGCCATCGTCTCCTGACCTCCCAAAATGGAATACTTCGGATTCCTTGATTTCACGAGGTACTGGCTCAACAAGCCCCCGTGCTGATGCAACGGTTGAAGAAGACGAACCCCGAGGATGAATCATGTTCGCAGAGGCCGTTGAGAGGTTGCCATCTCGTCCAGCACAAACGACCAAGGAAGAATTCCGGGACCGTCAAGGACGTTTGACCTCTCAGTTTCGACATGATGATCTCCTGATTATCGCATCACCGCCTTTCGCTGTTCGTTCCAATGATGTTGGGTATCGCTACCGGACGTCAAGTGACCTGTTGTACCTGACCGGATGGATTGAGCCAGAGTCAGTATTTGTTATTCGACACGATGGAAAGGCGTGGATATCTTCCCTCTTTGTACAGCCTCAAGACACTTTGAAGGAAATTTGGGAAGGCCGTCGCCCTGGTGTAAAGGGAGCGGTTTCAGATTATGCTGTTGATGAAGCGTACAACAACGATGAACTTGATGAAAAATTGGAGGAATGGTTGACCGATGCTCACCGTGTCTTCCATCGTAGCGGCGTTCATGCAGGCCTTGACCGGTTGGTTGAATCTTCNGTACGGCGTCGAGACCGAGCGCGTCAACATTTTGGCACAGGGCCGGTGGCCATCCAAGATCCATCGGGTTTGTTGGCTGAATTGCGCCTACGAAAGTCCTCGTCAGAAATTGAGCAAATGGTCTTCGCCAGCAAAGTTGCCGCCATCGCTCATGAACTCGCGATGAGGCACAGCAGGGAAGGGGTAACGGAATACCAATTACAATCAGTCATCGAGGGTTTCTTCTCGTATGCGGGAGCCTCTGGATGGTCCTATCCGTCAATCGTTGGATGCGGAGAAAACGCCACGATTCTCCATTACACGACCAATCAAGACGTATGCGGTTCTGACGAGGTCATTCTCATTGACGCAGGAGCAGAATTCCGAGGTTATGCAAGCGACATCACACGTTCATGGCCGATTTCTGGTGTTTTCTCCGATGCTCAACGTGAAATCTATCAGGTCGTTCTTGACGCCCAAATCGCAGCCATTGAGGCATGCCGAGTTGGCATGCCCTATACTGCCCCACACGACGCAGCCCGCAAAGTCCTCGCAGAGGGCCTCATCGCCTTGGGGGTCATCTCACAGTCCGTAGACGAAGCCCTCGATATGGAAACAGGGGAATTGAAGCAATGGTACATGCACAACACAAGCCACTGGATTGGGCTTGATGTNCACGATGCTGGAGTTTACAAGCCAGGGGGTGAGCCTCGGTTGCTTGAACCAGGCATGTGCCTCACCGTAGAACCCGGTTTGTACTTTGGAGCATGGAGGCCTGATGTGGATTGTCCAGAACGCTATGCCAATATCGGTATCCGTATCGAAGATGATGTTCTCATCACGCCGGAAGGACCCGTTGTGTTAACGGATGATTGCCCGAAGACGATTGAAGACATTGAACGGATTGTTGGTCAAGGCCTCAATTGAGGTGTTCACGTGGATTGGAAGGACATTCTTGAGCGACAGGCCTCTTGGTCGAGGGAGACGGGAGCGTCTCTCCGATTGACCTCTAAAGAGGCCGTTGTTCTCTACGATGATGCGCCACTTCACGAATTGATGCAGGCCGCCCATCAACGCCGGATGGCCATGCATCCAGATGGCAAGGTGACCTATCTTGTCGATCGNAACATCAACTACACCAATGTCTGCACCATCAACTGCCAATTTTGCTCATTTTACAGGCCTCCAGGTCATGATGAAACCTACACACAAACCTACGAGGAAATATCAGCTCGTGTGCGCGAGTTGGAAGCCATCGGAGGTTCACGTATTCTCATGCAAGGTGGTGTGAATCCCAGTTTGCCGTTTTCATGGTACACCGAACTCCTCACCNACCTNCGGAATNAGCATCCGACCATTGACCTTGATTGCTTTAGTCCGATTGAAATCGAAGGTCTTGCAGAAGTATGCGGTATGAGCACCCACGATGTTCTCGTCGAACTCAAGCAGGCTGGCATGCATGGCTTACCCGGAGGTGGTGCAGAGATGCTGGTCGAAGAGGTTCGAAAGGACGTTTCCCCCAAAAAAGGTGCACCTGCGAATTGGTTGCGCGTCATGGGTGAAGCCCAATCAATGGGTTTGACGACGAGCGCCACCAACGTCATTGGTTTTGGAGAGGGCTCTAAAGAGCGTGTTGAACANATGCTTCGAATTCGAGAATTGCAAGACCGTTCAACACTTGAACACGGCCACGGTTTCACCTCCTTCATCGCATGGCCTGTTCAACTTGAAGTGAATTCCTTCGGTCGCCGAAACCGTGGGCAAAACAAACATGTTCTCGGTGCAGGTTCTTCTGAATACCTTCGACATGTGGCTGTTTCAAGGCTTTTCCTTGACAATGTAGAGCATATTCAAGCCTCNTGGCCAACCATGGGCATTCACGTTGCTCAGATGGCCTTGCTCGCAGGTGCTGATGATGCAGGTTCAACCATGATGGAGGAAAACGTCGTCTCAGCTTCGGGAACAAGTAAATTGGATGCAACCGAGCACGAGTTGCAATCTTCAATTCTCCGTGCTGGATTTACACCTCAACGCCGGGATAGCGATTATCTTCATCTGGATACAAAGGTCGTTGCCAAGGCCAGTTCAGCGTTGGCTTCTCCACCACCTTCGTTCACGTCGTAGGTCCATAGAAGACGATCCACACCACGGCCCGTATGTTCCGCCCTCCGTTTCCAATACCGTCTGAAGGAACGTATTCTCCGCCGTTGTAATACCCTCGATATACGAGATGATTGGTGTTATTTGCACCGTTATCAACCCAATCGGTGATGTTGTAGGTCCACTGTTTGACATCTTGACCAGCACACCAGCCTGCACGACCAAACGGCCAAGAGCCAAATTGGTTCGCCACAACACCGTTGTTGATTTCGTTTTCACATCCCTCGTTGTTGTAAACAATGGGGTGCCACTCGTAGGTTTGGTGTTCGCCCATGGTGTAGTAATGTTGGTGGTCGCAGAATTCTGCGCAATTGGCCGTATCTTTGTTGAATCCATGCCCGGTGATGGTGGCCACAATTTCAACACTTGTCGCATAGGAAGGCACGCTGAAGTTCAGCTGGCGGAGATAACGTGATTCGTTGTTATAGGTGCCATCAAATTGCCCTCCGCTGAAGGCGTACGTACCGTTTACTGCTCGTGTGCCACTTCCCCAGTTACTGAAGAGGAAAGTGACGGTCAAATCGCCTTTGTTGGCGCCTGCATACTTGAATCGACGGTCTTCACCNTCGTTTAGCATGAACANNTATGGAGAAATATCGGTNAGCCACATGCCTTCACGGCCGTAGGTTGTAATCCAGCGAACCGANTCGGTNTTACAGACAGAATCGTTATCCCTGTCGCATATGAACATGTATGCCAGGTAGTCCCATTCATGGCATCCACCGTACGAACCGTCGGATTTCTGGTACCGATTGGTACGTTCAAAGCATGCATGTTCGTGGTAGACTTCCAGGGTATCGTAACTCGTCAAGTCATTGGGCAGGTCAAAGGTCGCATTGGCGAAAGAGGAGTAACCGGATTGCCATCCGCCTGCATGACGCTGGAAATCCATGATTTGAACGGCGTGAACGGCCGGGTCTTGTTCCCTGATTTTTGTTGGGAATTCAGCCACCCATTGATTGGGTTCAAACGAGAGGTGGTAGGGGTCGTTTGATTGGGTTGTCCATGCGTAAAGCGAGCCGGTTTCTCGAGAGAGTTGGAAGCGGTCAATGCCCATGAAGAACGGATTGTTGAATGAACTGATCATCGAACCGATGCCACCTCCGAGGTTACTGGCATCAACATCAATGTAGTGGATGCGGTCGTTCCAATGGGCTTCCTCGCTGTTCGAAAGTCTGGCCTCAACGGTGTTGCGTTGCTGAATCATATCGTTGTGGTAGCTGTTGTCGAAGGAACCGTAGAAGAGATGGGTGTTGAGGGGTAAATTTCGAATGAATGTTCCGGGGTTCTGGCCCCATGTAGCGGCGTTGCTGTTTCCATTTGAATCGGTATACTTGAACATGAAAAAGTAAACGTCATGACCGGTCCACCGGTCGTTGAAATTGAAGGTTCCGTTCAATGTCGGGAATGTGAATTGGGGAACCACCTGCATGGGCCCGTTGAGGCTGGTCGCATCGGTCCAATCAACGGGCAATTGCACCACGGCACAACCGTTCACATCGACGCTCCATCGTTCCGGCGATGAGGCACATGTGTCCACGTTTGCAAAGACGCCATCACCGTCAATATCAGCGCAACCCACGCCGTTAACCGTCAATCCAGCAGGTGTACCTTCACATTCGTCAAGCAGGTCGTTCACACCGTCTGTATCCGAGTCTCGTTCAATGGCAGCGCATCCAAACTCATTGACATCCGTGGCGTTAATCGGCGTCTTTGGACACCGGTCAAGTTCGTCTCCGGTACCGTTGACGTCGTTGACGCCGTCGTTGTCATCGTCGTCATCCTCTGTCGCATCTTGGCAGCCATCGTTGTCCCAATCCGATGTGTTATCAGAATTCCAATTGGTCACACCTTTGGCACACCAATCATCCGCATCGCTGTGGTCATCGTTGTCGTCGTTATCATCCTCGTCAAGGTCTGAACATCCATCAACGTCCCAATCGCTGTACCTGTTCGAAGACCACCCTTTGCGGCCCACTGGGCACAAATCGTCCACATCATTGACGCCGTCGTTGTCATCGTCCAAATCTTCGTTCGCATCATGACAGCCATCGTAATCGTAGTCGGCAGAGGGTGTACTGACCCATCCATATGATTCGGCACAAAGGTCGTAGGTGTCTGGGATTCCATCGTTATCGTCGTCATCGTCTTCATCGATGTCTCTGCATCCATCATGGTCGCCATCGGTAGCCTCCGTGGATTGCCAACCTTCATCGGCGCCAATTCCTGAAGGGCAACGGTCGTATACATCCTGAATACGGTCGCCATCCTCATCATCTCCTGCACCTTCAATGATCACTTGAGTCGTGGCCGTATCGCTTGAAACGCTGTATCGGCCACAGTTGGCCACGGTGGTAATGGTGTGGGAACTCGTGGCTTCGGTGAAGTCCATCATGCGTTTCCAAGCTCCTTCTTCGTTCAGAGCAAGGGTGCCTTCGTTTCCATCCGTGATGCTGTAGGATATGGAGCATGAATCAACGTAAAGATGACTGACGGTTCCTTCAAACCAAACCACGTTAGGTTGTTCTAAAACCAAACGATTTGGAACCGTAAGAATCGGGGCAGGCTCTGCGGGTGGTTCGATATTAAGGGTCAAAATCAACGGTTTGAGGTCTGGAACCAATTCGGTTTCTCCAGTGTTCTCAATGGCGATTGAAACGATGTGTTCACCCGTCGTGATGGGTGTGAATTTGAGTTGAAAACCGCTTTCGATTTCAGACCACTGGACGGGGATTAATGGAGAAAAATTTGGTTGCAGAACGGAGGTGTCTGCTCTCCATTCCCCTTCACCCTCTTGGCTAACAGCCACGAGATACGTGATTTCGTCGCCAAGTTGCGCTTCCGTTGGCGCCAAGATCCAGGTCGGTTCGAGGGTATAGGTTACGGGCGTTGGCTCTACAATTTCAGGTGCAGGCTCGGTGGCGCCAAGGCATCCCGCGAAGGTCATGATGGTGACCAAGAAGAGAGCAGACCATCGACGGACATCCATGCAACTCCCTTGACTGGGCTGTCCTTCAATGTGTTGATTATGTCATGTCAAGTTCTGAACGACCGTCGTGGAGTGGGAGATTTGTAAGCGCCACTTCTTGTTTTGAATGAGCCACTTTGAGGGGTTGCACCCACAAGAGTGCTCCGCCACGCTTTCGGTCAATTCGCAAAATGCATTCCCAATGGATGCGAAGCAGGTCCGTATTCACAGACCCCGGCCATACCGGTTCTGGTGGCTGAAGGCGGACGGATTGCCCGTCATTCCACCGTTGAGGCTCACCTTGCACCATGATTCGCATGGGCCGGAGGTAGAGACCTCCCCTGACCTCTTTCAATTCCATCGGCGCATCTTCGCCACCGGCTGTTCCATCGTCCAATCCCACCTCCCAGTGGTGTGGAAGTTCTGTTGAGAGTCCGGGTGGTGGTTGGCGGTTGGGTTCTCTATCAAGGGTCTCAAGGAGTACTTCTCTTGATGGTGGCAATACGCCGACGCGTAAAATCGCATCAACATGATTCCAACTGTCATCCCATTGCGGAAACGAGACCATCAGTTCAAGGGGTTCGTCTGCGACGCTTGGGTTTGTGAATTCAACGGTGGGCGAGAACGTATTTTCCTTCAAAAATTGCTTCTGCCGTCGCAATTCCACCAGGTTGGCAGCGGCTCGCATGAAAAGTGGAGCGAACAACAAGGGCACCACAAAAATCGCAAGGGCTGGGTAATCCAGCAACCCCCAACGAACGGTTTCTAAACCGTAGACCGGGAGATTGAACAACAACAAAATCGGTGAAATGAAGAGATAGAACAGGCAAACGAGGAGAACGATGACAACACCGTTGATGAAGGAGCGGAGAATGTTGTGAATCGGGTTTGGAATGAGGTACCATCCACGACGTTGCCGTTCAATGAGGCGTACGTATGGCTTGTCTTCGAGCGAAGGTTCGGTGATGTCTTTGTTGAGCTCCTCTCCATCGAAGATGAACGTCCGCTCCATTAGCCATTGCTCCTCATTACCAATACGAAATTCTGGCTCATGGTCTTCAAGCGCTTTTTTGGCATCGTCTACATTGGCATAATCGCCCAATGCATAGCGGCGGGTGGCGATGGGTAAGGCTCGAGCTTCCCACCTTGACGCTTCAAAAGGAGGGTAGCGGACACGGTGCTGTTCGTAGAGCGGTTTCACACAACCACCTCAGGATAGTAACAGACGGACACCTGCCTTGAGGGCAAGCGGGCGGAAGGCTGGGACTTGCTTCAACAACGCCATACCCAGAGGGACGGGTTTTTCGATATCACCAATGGCGTTGATCAAAGTGAGCGTGTCGGGGTGAGCGAAATTAATGAAATGCTTGTCCAGAACCGCATCCGAACAATCACTGACCAATAAATTCCGCAAGGTACGGGCCCGATCTTGTTCTTTTTTCATGGCGTTCCAGGGTTGTTTGGTAATGGCTTTGAGTTTCGCCTCATCAAGTTGATTGGCTCGAATAGCCTCTACCAAGGGCGAGAGCACGCATTGAATTTGGTGAAATCCAGGGCCAAGACCACCGCCAGTCGTCGGTTTGGCCATACCTGCAGCGTCGCCCAACAACATCACTCTGTTCTTCACGGTCTTTTTGACCATCCCGGAGGGAACAGGTCCGCAATATCTCGCAATTTCTGAGGTCCCTGCAAATCGGTCTTTCCATAGGGGGTGGTCCATCAAATCCTGATAGCAAGATTCGATGCTTCGCCCATCAAGTCGGTCGGCGGTTGACCACAAACCGATTCGGTGAGTGCCAAAGCCTGAGGGGATGACCCATGCGAAAAATCCAGGTGCGATACTGGACCCGCTGTACATCTCCAACCACCGGTCCCTTCCTTCATAGCCTACCACCTCTGTTTGGAATCCGATCATCAGTTCTTTTGGTCTTCCCATCTTGAAGGTGCGACGTGTCCAACTGTGCGCCCCGTCCGCTCCAATCAGCAGTTTGCAACGGAGGTTTCGCTCTTCTCCGCTCTTTCGAACAACGACCTCAACCCCTTCCTGGTCGGTCTGTGCACTGACGGGCACGCTGTCCAACCAAAGTGAAGCCCCTGCTTCCATGCCCTGTTGGACGACAAATTGGTCAAATCGCTTCCTGCAAACGACATAGGTACGCAATTGACCCTCGGTGCCTACCGGAACCAAGGTGCCACTTGGGCCGTGAATCAATGCTCCATCCACTTCTTGAAGAACGGTATCATGTCCACCTACGGCGTCCATGGCCGAGGGGGTAACCAAGCCTGCGCACTGGAACGGCCGGCCTATTTCCTTGTGTTCCTCCAACATCAGAACCTTCAACCCCTCTTGGCTGAGGAGCGTGGCAGCCCGGCCACCAACTGGCCCTGCGCCGACGATGATGACATCGTAGTCGTGGTGGTCCATGCTTTTCCCTGTGGAAGGTATTGTTTCAACCTTCCTTTGGCCGAAGTCCTTTGGTCAACGTTTAGCAAATTTATAGCCGATGGATTGGTTCTTTTTCAGGTAGAGTTGGGCCGAAAATGGATTGTTGGTTTTCTTTGAGACAAAATCATCAAACGGCCCGATTGAACCTGTTTCAATCAGGGTTTTCGCTTC
>NZEQ01000046.1 GCA_002689105.1 Verrucomicrobiales bacterium
TCGTGCCGGCGGAAGGGGGCATCAGTCGTCCAAATCCATCAGCCGAGGGCTCGGGTCCATGAACGAGCGTGGCATCCCGGGGATGTTTCGCTTCGTCCCCTCATGGTCCGTGGTCATGACCGAGAGCAGTTCCATGAATTCTTTGAGGAGATTGACCATGCCGAGATGGCTGTTTTCAGGTTGAACAATCCGTTCACAAGCAGCGGTTATGGTCCCGCTTTTGTTCAGTGTTTCAATCAGCATTTCTACCCGAGGCCCGCTCTTGAACACGCCTCTCTTCTTGTTGGGGTCCACCAAAGAGGTCAGCAGAACTTCATCTCCTTCCTGGGATGCTTTCTTCAAAAAGGTGGATATTTTTCGTTGCTCGATGTAAGCGCCAACGATGGGCCGCAAGGATGGCTCCAGACTTTCGAGAAGGGCCGCTTCCAAGCGATATGCCAATTCAGCGCTCGGGTCGAGCATGTTCGCAATACTGGCTTTCGGAAACCCTTGCCGAGTGACGAGGAGAGTGAACCCGTGAAGCGGCGGAGGAATGAATCGCTCACGGTTGCTTTCTGTTTGGTCTCGCTGAAGGCCCAAGGTGTGGCGCCGACCTTTCATTCGATGGCCTGCGTGAATGGCTCGAGGCACAATGAAACCGTCAACATGGCCTTGGAGGCGTTGTTCCTCCATCCACGGCCAGATGTCTTCTTCGTCGAGTTCTTGCGCCGATGCCGTCGCACCGATCCGGTTGGCCATCTCTTCAATGGTCTCCAGAACAATATCCGGGCGCATTCGTCGCATTTGCCGTCGAAGGAGTTCATGCTCACAAACCACGAGAGCGCCCTGTTCAAGGTATTCTGGTTTATCATCGGCCACCAACACCCATGTGGGTTCTTTTCGCGACAAGAGTCCCGCTATGGCCAAACCTTCCACGTTCTGCTCAGCCCAATCAAAAGCGCTCATCGCAACGATATCACCGGTTCCGTCCCGCAGCGTCTGGATGGCGGTTTCGATGTGAGGCAGTTGTTTCAGCCTGAGGTCTCGATGTTTTCCGTGTGTTCCAACGGCTCGCTCGATTTGCAGGCGAACACCGTCGTTCCTTGACGGCGTGGTGAGAATCACGAGATACTCACTGTTCTCCATCGGTTCACCTCGGTGAAGGTCGCCCCTCACATGTCATGGGCGTGGACGACCGGTTAAGAAGCCCACCCTCTTAGGGGGAGCGTGGGCAGCAGTCTTGAGGTGCTTCAATCGGCACTGGAATCCATGCGTGATGAAGTAAACCAAGCCCTTCATGACCTGATTCAATCCGAGGTTGAAGCGGGTGCCGGCGAGGTGGCCCTTGAAGCAGGGCGCGTTTTGAATGCGGGCGGTAAGCGCCTTCGCCCAATTTTGTTCCTCTTGGCCTATCAACTGGCAGGCGGGGAGAAGAAAGAGGATGTTATGCCCTTGGCGCTGGCCTTTGAGCTCATCCACACCGCCACACTTGTTCACGATGACATCAATGACGAGGCTCAACAACGTCGTGGTATTCCAACCATCCACGCCCAAGCAGGCCAAGCCAAAGCCGTCATCGCTGGAGATTGGCTCTTCGTCCAAGGGTTCGGACTTGGTGGAAGGTACTCTGCCCAAATCGTTTCCATCATCGCCCGCTGTTGTGCCAATATCGCCGTTTCAGAATTCCACCAACTCGACCACGTCCTCAATCTTGCAACCTCGCCAGAAGATTACCTTTCCATCGTTCGAGGAAAAACCGCTGGACCGTTTGCTTCGGGTTGCTACAGTGCAGGTCTTGTGGCAGGGTTGGGAGATGAGCAAGCGAAGGCTCTCGAACGCTTCGGGATGGAGTTGGGCATCGCCTTCCAACTGGTCGATGACCTGCTTGACTTGCGGGGCGATGAGCGAATGGGTAAACCTCGTGGCGCAGATGTCTACGAAGGAAAAATGACGCTGCCCTTGATTCATGCCCTCACGCTCTCCCACGGACAGCACAGGGAACGGTTGTCGCAACTCATCGAGGATTTCTCTGACAAGCACTTTGAGGAACTCATGGCGTTACTGGAGCGTTCCGATAGCATGGAGTATGCAGAAATTCTGGTTCGAACGCACCTGGAACGGGCTCAAGCAGAACTCGACCGGTTCCCAGATAGCGAGGCCAAAGAACTGATGCTGCTCATCACAAACATCGTCAAAGACAGGCATGCTTGAGGTGGATTCATGGCCGTCAAGGAAATTGAACACCGTCAAGTCATCGTCATCGGTGCAGGCCCTGCAGGCAGTGCAGCAGCCCAGCGCTTGGCAGAGGAAGGGCTTGATGTGCTGGTTTTGGAACGACGTGCTATCGTCGGAAATCCTGCACAATGCGGTGAATGCATTCCCAATTGGGGCGAGGTCATCGGGACGTTCAAACATCTCGAGGACCACGATTGGCTGAAGACTTACTTTGACTTTCCCGAACGCCTCCGTCTTCATCGCTTGGACAACATGAGGGTCTTCCTTCCGTCCGGTAAATCCTACAACTTTGCCTTGGATGCCTTCGCAGGACATCGCCTCCAATTTGATGGATACCTTGCAGACAAAGCGGTTCGGGCCGGCGCCGAAATACGTGTATCGACGATGTTGAAGCGGATTCAACAACAGCGAAAAGCCAACCGTGAATTGTTGGTCACCAACGAAGGACGGTTCACCTGCGATTATCTCATCGATGCCTCCGGTAGTTTGGCTCATGTCGGTCGATTGAAGCACGGACAAGACCCTGCGTTCCGTCCTGAGGACCAGGTGCCAACCGTTTACGCTCAGGTGAAAGGCGATGTGCCTGAGACCTTCGATGTCTTTCTTGGTTCAGTTGCACCCTCTGGCTATGCATGGATCATCCCGAAGGGTCCTGGTTTCGCCAATGTGGGGTTAGGCGTCCGAGCTGGGAAACTAAAAGGCGACCTCAAAGGGCACTTGGAACGATTTTGTGCTGACCTTAATCTCGAGATTGTCTCCCTCGGCGGGGGATGGATTCCGATGGGTGGCCCCGTCAAACAAATGGTGGATGGCAACACCCTAGCGGTGGGTGATGCCGCAGGTTTGGTCATGCCAAGTAATGGAGGGGGTATCAGTCAAGCCATCATCTCGGGTTGTTTTGCGGCCGAAGCCATCGTTGAACATATGGCCGACGACACGCCTTTGACGTCTTATGAAGACCGGGTTCGTGCTTCGATGGGGCCTGCGCTCAAGAACTCCCTGAGAAGCAAAAACATGGGTTACGCCTTCATGCGTGGTGATGTCATGACGGAATTGATTCTGCGGTGCCTTGGCCCAATCGGGGGCATCAAGCGAGCGATGGAATGCGAGAAACCGCTCTGGCTGTTTTAGACGGTTCCAAAGCGGTCGCTCAAAGGCGTAAATCATCGGTGTGTTCAAGTGATTTGACGGGATGGTGAAGTCATGCGAGGGCTGGTCCGACGGGATGAAGAAGCGGTCAGCCCCGTTATTGCGACCGTCCTTCTTCTCGCCATCACCGTGATGCTGTCAAGCATGGTTTTTGTCTTGATGCAGGGCGCCTTGACCACGGTTGAGAAATCGGCGCCACAGGCCACCGTAAGCGTCCGTGCGCTTGACAACGGATTCCACGTGGTTCGAATCACGAGTCTGGACCAATCCATTGACCCCGCTCGTCTCCAATTTGATTTGATGCCCGCCAACATGACCGAATCACTCCCAATTCGAGGTCAAGTTTCAGATCCTGATGTTTACGGGGTCATCGGTACAAACATCTCCTTCCACGACAGAGACGCAGGCTATTCCGTTACTCAAGGCGATTACTTTGTCATTGATTCCGAAACCATTGGCGCCGACGATGGAACATGGCGTTTCCGTCTTATTGAACAGACGGCAGAGGCGCTCATCGTTGATGTTTCTCTCCCTGCCATGATCTGAACTCATCCGCCAATGAAGGACATCTCGACTTTATTTTCATCACCCGTGAGTTCCGTTCGTTCCATCGAGTAACGGTCTTTTCGCTGTTCCCATATGGCCCGTATCGCCTCTTGTACGTCGTTTTGGCTTGCTCCAAAACGAAGCAAGCCTTTGAGGTCGTTTCCGCTTGAGGAAAATAAGCAGGTGTAGATTGAGCCATTGGCGGAGAGTCTTGCTCTGGAACAATCCCCACAGAACGGGTTGGAAACAGACTCAATGAAGCCAAATTCATATCCTGATTCAAGGGTGTATCGTCTGGCCACTTCACTTGCTTCTTTTGATGGCAAGGGCTTGAGTGAGCCGAATTCGCCTTCTATGATATGGCGGATTTCAGCCCCCGTAATGACTTCATCCAATTTCCAGGCGTTGGTGTTCCCGACGTCCATGTATTCAATGAACCGGAGTGGGATGTTGTGTTGAAGACAGATACGGGCGAGCGGAAGGATTTGGTCTTCATTGACGCCTTTCCGCACAACGGTGTTTACCTTCACGGTCAAACCGGCACGTTGCGCTTCTTTGATGCCGGCAAAAATGGCCTCTGGGTCCACCTGCTCTGTATCTGCCATGGCCTGAAAGGTCTCGGGTTCAACAGCATCAAGGCTGACAGTGACCCTGTCCAGCCCTGCCTCCCGTAGGGATTCAGCATGATTTTTCAAGAGGGCGCCATTGGTGGTCATGGCAAGGTCAAGTTCAGGTCCGGCCTGTCTGAGCATAGAAACCAAATCGGTCAAATCTCTTCGCAGGAGTGGCTCCCCGCCGGTCAATCGAACTTTCTGAAGACCACAATTCATGAGGGAGTCCACCACGAAGGTGATTTCTTCGTAAGAAAGCAACTCATTTCGAGGAAGGAAGTCATGGTCTGAACCAAAGTGTTCTCGGGGCATGCAATAGGTGCAACGGAAATTACACCGGTCCGTCACTGAAATCCTCAGATCCTTCAACGGACGATGATGGACGTCCCTGAGGGCCATGAACCTTGGACTCCTCCACGGTTCTTGAATCTGTATTGCAAGGGTTCATGACGGGCAGAGGACAGCGAAAAGCATGGGCAAGGCCTGGGTCAAGCGATGGTCCCCCCGTCTTGAAGACGGAATGGGCAGTCTGATTCCGGCTCTTAAAATCACATCAAAAGGGTCTATAGAAAGAATCACTTGGAATTTATCGCCCTCGAAAAGTCATGCGATTCGCTGGCTCGCATTGGGGGCGCAATCCAAGCAAGATGTGGTTCTTCAAGGGCTTCAAAATGCGGGCCAGGATATCGTTTCCATGCGGCGGTGTTTGGGGCAAATGGGCGTCCACATCACCGACATTGGGCCGGACGGGGAGGCCTTGGAAACTTCAACGAACCATGACGATCAACCTGCTGAAGGAAGCGTGGCATGGAAGATACATGGCGTTGGGCCCGATGGCCTCAAACCTCCAATAAGCGTTCTTCATGCAGGGAATTCTGGAACTGCCCTCCGTATATTGATGGCCCTTTGCGCTCGATTTGAAGTCCCTGTTATGTTGGACGGGGATGCATCACTCCGTTCAAGAAACCATGACGTGATGATTGGTACGTTGAAACAGATGGGCATTAAGGTCTCGCACGGGGCGGGTGTTGAGGGCTTGCCTTTGCTGGTCGAGGGCCCCTGGAGTCCACCTGCGTCTCTGG
This sequence comes from Verrucomicrobiales bacterium, assembly GCA_002689105.1. Lineage (GTDB taxonomy): Archaea > Thermoplasmatota > Poseidoniia > Poseidoniales > Poseidoniaceae > Poseidonia. Next base: position 5,603 of record NZEQ01000046.1, read on the forward strand.
AACTTGATGTTTCAACTTCCAGCCAACCGATGACGGCTTGGCATTTGGCTGCTCCAGCCCTTCCGACTGAAATGAAGGTTCATGCTGTCGGACAAGGTGTCTCGCTTCGGCACAGTGGATTGACACAAGCGCTCTGCGAGCGCACAGGGGCAGCCAGTAACCTTCACGACGGGCAACTAAAGCCATGGGTTCCTTCTCTCGGTGATGCCACGGTTGAACTCCCACTCGATGCATCGATGCTTTCCTTTGCGTGCTTAGCAGCCAGGGTCTCCGGTGCTTTTGTTGAGCTCAACGGTTTGCCCGAACCAGAAGATGCACTGGGAAACGAACTTCTTCTCAACATCGCACCTTCGTTGGGGCTTGTCATCAACCGTTCGTCCATTTCGCTCAGCGGTCTGCCATCACCCATTGAGGTCAACCTCCAACATGCAAACGATTTGATCACCCCACTTGCAGCGTTGTTGGCCATCGGGGCAGGAGGAAGCATCGTTGGTGCAGAGCATGCGGCGTTCAAGGAAACCGATAGGACGCATGGTACCACGGCTCTTCTTGCTCAATTCGGGCTCGCCTCTACCTTTGAAGACGGTGTCCTTTCTGTCAAGGGAGGGCAATCCATCATGCAACCAGAAAGCCTTGTGAGAACCTTTGGTGACCACAGAATGCAAATGACGGCGTTGGTCTTGGCACTGGGATGTAAGGAACCCGTGCTCGTCGAGGGTTCTGACCTGCATGAAGTCGCCGACCCCGAAGCCGTTCAACGTTGGAGAGATGCCGGTGTATCCATCGAAGCCATTTTGCATCAGCCGTGGTAATTCAACCGTGTCGGCCAAAATGGTGGTCTAAACTATCGATGGAAATGCGTAGCGATGTTGGTCGTCCGTGAACGCATGCCCAAGGGTTTTGGATACGACGCATATCATCGAGCAACCGCCTCATCTCAGGCAAGGTGAGAGAATCGTTGGCTTTGACCGACCCTCTGCAAGCGGTCATGAAGGCAATATGGTCTTTCTTGGCTTCGAGGGTTTCAAGCGGCCCTCCATCAAGGGCCAGGTCCTGAAGCAAATCAAGGAAGAACGGCTTGACTTGGTCTCCATCAAGGAGTTGGGGTGAGGCGTTCAAAACCCATTCATCTTCCTCTTTTGACAGGTGGAATCCGAGATCGTGGAGCCGTTGGTGATGAGCATCAACAAGAACGGATTGCCGCACATCAAGGTCAAGTGAAAGGGGCGTGAGTCGCTGCTGTGGCTCCCATGCTTGCCCGCTGTGCCTCAATCGCTCGTACCTTACTCGCTCATGGAGAGCGTGTTGATCGATAAGAAGCAGTTCGTCTTCGGCTTGCACCAGGATGTATGAATCTGCAAATTGAGCCAAGGGCTCCATGTGCGGTAGGTCGTTCAGAGCCCCTTCGAGGGGGGTTTCATCGCTTGGTCGACAGGTGGTTCCTGTTCCTGCGTGTCGATGCAAGTCCCGTTCAGCTGAGGATAACGGGGCAGCGACCGGTTTGGAAGGGAGGTTTGGAAGCACGCCTTGGCCGAGGGGGGATGCAGAGACGGGTCGTTCCCTTTGTGGTTTTACTTGTTCAGCGGCCTTTTCGCCGACGAGGTTCAATTGCCGGCCGGCAGCAACCGCCCACGCAGGGGGGCTGGCAACCGGCGTCGCCGTTTTGGTCTCGGGGCTCACGGTCATGCCTGCCGCCGCTGAGATGGATGCATCTTGGTTTTTCTCAACTGGGGACTCGTTAAAGTAAGTTTCAACTGGCTTGACGCCTTGCGCACCGGATAGGCCTTGTAATCCTGGGATGCCGCCCGTTGCATCTGGTTCGGTAGGGATGGATTCAAGAGTGTGGGCAATCGCTCGTTCCAAGCGTTCCAAAACCCGCCATGAATGGCGAAGGCGCACCTCTCTCTTTGTTGGATGAACGTTGACATCCACTTCATCGGGAGGGCACTGAAGGTTGACCACAGCCAAAGGATGGCGACCTTGCATGAGTCGTGTTTTGTAGCCTCGGCGGATGGCTTGGAGGAATGGACCAGCACCAACCGGGCGACTGTTGATGAGGACGTGAATGTCATCGCCCTTTCCACGAGTGATGTCAGGCGTGCTGATCCAACCACTCCAACGTTCCTTTCCTGGGGCTCCCTCATCATCGGGAGGCAATTTGAGTTCCACTAATTCCGTGGCCTGCGCCCCCATGATGTCGTAGAGACGTTCGACCATGTTTTCGGTGGCTGGAACATTTAGCAGCGTTCGTCGCTCTGTTTTCAGATGGAACGCGCAGGAAGGGTGGGCGAGCGCATGGTCGACAACAACATCGACAATTCGAGCCGTTTCTGTCTCGGGTCTTCGCTGAAACGCGAGTCGAGCAGGTGTGTTTTGGAAGAGGTGTTCAACGGAAATAATCGTGCCGTTGGCCATGCCGTACGGCTGAGCATCGCTTTTGATGCCGTCCTCCATCACGATGCTTGCACCTTGTGAGCCCTGTGGTTTACTGGCTATTTTGAGACGAGATACCATGCCGATGCTCGCTAAGGCTTCACCCCGAAAGCCGAGCGAAACAATGGACGAGAGGTCTTCTTTGCTGCTGAGCTTTGAGGTGGCGTGCCGGTCAAGGGCTAAGGATAAGTCAGCCTCGGCAATGCCGCTTCCGTTGTCTTCGATGACAAGTTGGTCAAACCCACCTCGTTCGACGGTTATTACGATGGAGGTGGAGCCAGCGTCCAGGCTGTTTTCAATCAGTTCTTTGACGACTTGCGCTGGTCGCTCAACGACTTCACCGGCAGCGATAAATCCGATGGTGGCATCATCCAGTTGTCTGATTTTATCGGGCTTCATGCATCTCCCTCCAGGTCATTCTTCAAGGCATAAAGAACATCCAATGCTTGGCGAGGACTGAGTTCGTCCACGTTGGTCTCTTGAAGGCGTTCCATCGTTCGTTCAATGTTTGGGTCCAGCGCAGGTGGCGTTGGGGAGGAGGTTTTCATGGCGGCAGCTGCGAAATATCCCATCAGGCTGGCTTGGCCAGCGTCGCGAGATTGGGGTGCACCGTGCTCACCCGCTTTGGCACCGCCAGCTTGCTGCTCGAGGAAGGCGAGCAAATCGCTTGCACGCTCCACCACGCGACGAGGTAAGCCAGCCAAAGCCGCGACTTGAACGCCGTAGGAATCATCGCATGGCCCGTCCGCAACGGTGTGAAGGAAACGCAGTTTTCCGTCAACTTGAGCGACTTGAACGTGAACATTGCACAACCCGTTCACCTCACCTTCCAAACCGATGAGTTGGTGGTAGTGGGTGGCAAAAAGCGTCCTGGCGCCGATTCTGGAACAGATGTCTTCGGTGACCGACCAAGCGATTGAAAGGCCATCAAAAGTGGACGTGCCTCGGCCGATTTCATCCAACAGCACCAGGGAGCGGTCAGAGGCTCGCTTGAGAATGTGGGCCACTTCGATCATTTCCATCATGAACGTCGAACGCCCTCGTTTGAGGTCGTCGCTTGCTCCGACACGCGTGAAGATTCGGTCCACCAAACCGACTTTGGCCTGCTTGGCAGGCACAAAACAGCCGGCTTGTGCAAGAACGGTGATCAACGCAACCGTTCGGAGATAGGTGGATTTACCGCCCATGTTGGGACCCGTGATGAGGAGGAAACTTCGCTTTTGATTCATGGAGACGTCGTTGGGTACGAAACCGGACTGCGTTTCCAAAACTGGATGTCGAGCGCCTTCCAACTGTATCTGGTGTTTGTCCGTGATGTCTGGTTTGGTCCAGTTTCGTTCTCTGCTCACCGAGGCAAAGCACTGCAAAACATCGATGCAAGCAACACGACGAGCGATGTCGGCCAGCACCGTCGCTTGCGTGCCACAATAGGTGCGCAGTTCGAGGAAGCGTCGATATTCGAGTTCTTTCAGTTTTGAATCGGCGGTCAACAACAGGTCATCGCGCTCGACCAGTTCTTCCGTGGTGTACCTCGAGCCATTGGTTAATTGTTGCTTTCGCCGCCATGTCTCTGGGACCTTCTCGCTGTGTGTTTGGGTGACTTCAATGTACCATCCAACCTGGCGATTGTTCTTGACTTTCAACGAGGGGATGGCCAATTCTTCACGGAGTCTTTGTTCAAGGTTGGAAAACCACGCCTTCCCCTCTGAGGTGACTGTGCGCAACTGGTCGACCTCTTCATCCACGCCGTTTCGCAGAAGACCCCCGTCTCGTAATCCCAGAGGCGGATGCTCATCGAGGGTGTTGTGAATGGTTTCTCTCATTTCATTGAGTTGGTCAAGTCCTTCACTGAGGTGGATAAGGAGCGGGTCTTGACTGTCTTTGCACCACTGNATGAGGGCTGGCATTCGTTCAAGGGCATGGGCTGTTGCGACCAAATCCCTTGCGTTACTTCGCTGATAAGCGAGTTGTGTGGCCAAGCGTTCCATGTCCCTGATGCCTTTCAACGATGTGCGCATGCCGTCAAGGCGTCNTGCCGAGCGGGTCAACGTGGCCACGGCCTGATGCCTCGTTTGAATGGCTTCTTTGTCTGAAAGCGGATGGAGAATCCATGNCTTCAGGAGACGTCGGCCCATAGCGGTGCGACAGCGATTGAGGGTTGAGAGCAGGCTTCCATCGTATTCGCCGGCCAAGGTCGAGGTCAATTCCAAATTTCGTAGCGTCGTCTGATCCAACAGCAGGTGGCCCTGCTCTTCAACGAGTTCAACGTCCTGCAGAGGGATGTCCTGACGCAGGTGGACCGTAGCGAGGTAGTCCGCAGCAAGTCCTGTGGCCGATATGGCTAACGGGGCGTGGTCGAGGTCAAGGTGGCCTAAGTCCGCCACATCCAGCATGGTTCGCAATCGCTCCTCTCGTTTGGTTTGGCTGAGTTGGTGTTGGCTCACCATCGTGGCTTCCAATCGTGGGAAAAGCGGAGCAAGGTGGTCGTTTTCGGCGTCTTTTGGTGAGACGACGAGTTCACTTGGTTGCCATCGAAGCAAGTCGTCTTGGAGACGGATGAATCGCTCGGAGCCCTCATGGGAGCTGGCCCATGCTTTGCCAGTTGACGCATCGAGCACCGCAAGGCCCAAAGATTCCGACCCGAGGACCACGGCTGCAAGCAAGGATTGCTCATCACTCTCCAACAAGCCTTCCTCGTAGAGGCTACCAGGCGTATAGACTCGAGTTACCACCCGTTCCAGTAATTTCGCTCCGGGCCTCAATTCTTCTTCTTGTTCAGCGACCGTCACTTTGTAGCCTGCGCGAAGCATGGTTCGAAGGTGGTCTTCAAGTCCGTGCCACGGAAATCCAGCCATTGGTATGGGCTTCTCGGCGTTTTTATCCCGAGAGGTCAAAGAGAGTCCGAGCACATCAGCAGCCACTTCAGCATCGTCGTGGAAGAGTTCGTAGAAATCCCCCATTCGGAAGAAAAGGATGGTGTCTGGGTGCTGTTCTTTGATGTCAAAGAACTGGTCCATCATTCCTCGTTTGGACATGCTTGCACGCTCCATGGCTTACGCTGGAGTTTGGGAAGGCTGACGAGGGCACATGAAGGTTCTCAATACATTGGCTCGCTAAGGCCGAGATGCCTTGTCCTTTGCTGGGTTATGTTGTGTTTCGAAGTTGTTCAACGGCGTACATGGCCATCATGGCCAATAACACGCCCCCTCCAATCAGGAACAACAGGTTCAGGAAGCCCCGGCCACTCTCTATAGAACCGTCGGCTGTGGTGTCGATGGACCATTGGATGGGCTGGCCGTTAGCGTCCGTGCCGTGGACGTGAATGAATTCCTGTTGGGCACCAGCATCCGAAGCGTCGACGGGGATGGAGCGACTGAGTTGATGGACCTCAAACACCCCGTCGTTGTAGGTGGAAATCGTTGTTGAGCCAAGAGCGCCGACGAACCAAACAGTGCCGTCAAGGTCGCTCACCACCATGGTCGAGGGTGCGTTCAACGTTTGCACTTTTTCGTTTGGGCTGATGACCAAACTCTCCACGGTGCCACCGACGATCAAATCGCTTCCNGCAGCGGCAAAGGAATGGAACATGCCTGAGGAGAACATCTCAACGTTTCGAAGGACAGGCGTAGCATCGCTTCCGTCCCATACAATCCAACCAAGCACCGGTCGAGGCTCTGGTGTTGCNGGGCTTGAACCATCTGCTCCAGAGGTGCTGATGTGCGTGCCCAAGCCCACCCANACTCCTTCNGAATGAGCTTCAACATGGTGCCACTGAACGCCCGATGACATGGACATCGGAGCGGTTGGAGACATGCCNACGACGCCACGGAAGGAGTTTGTGCTTCCTTCCTGTGTAAGCATCAAACGATGCGTTGCTTTGTCGTTTTCAAATTCGGCCACATCCAGCGTGGTGAACGATTCGTCCTCCAATCCATAGTCGTAGGTCACCATGGTGTTGCCTTGGAGTCCAATCAATTGATTGGGCTGAACAGAAAACAGGATTTCACCATCCGGCATCGTCTTTAGAAAATTCACTTCATCCGCCAAGTCAATTCTTTCTGGGCTGTACACTTCGCTGACGGTTCCATCATCAACGTGTTCGGTGAACAGATGGTAGCCTGCCCCTGGGGCGAAAACGAGTGAGGTGTAGGAGCCGTTGTTTTCATGATATTCGATGTCAAGGACCAATCCGCCTTGGTGTTGGGCCGTGACATTTGTGATTCGGTCGCCTACAAAATGTTCCGTGGCGTCAATGGCAAAAGCTCCGAACAGAACGAAAAGGGCGAACAAGCCCAGCGTAAGCCACTGGTGTTCGGATTCCTCCTCGAGCAGGCGCCGCCACCGTCCAGCCATGATTCGTGCTGTGGTGTCCGCCCCATGAAGACTTTGCTTCCCAATGCGAAAAATGGCGACCGGTGAATGGTTGAATTCAGGGGCGGAGATATCATAAAGGGAGCATCGGTCGCAGGCATGCTTGGAGGCAGACCTATGGCACGTAAACCCGCTGTGATGTACCGCCGATTGAAAGGCCCCGCCTACACCCGCCGAAAGTACATCGGTGGTGTTCCCAACAACCGTATCATGCAATTCCACGTCGGAAACCGCCGTGCTGCTGAAACGGGTCAGTTCCAAGTGGTCATCGAACTTCGTGCTGATAACGATGTTCAGATCCGCCACACGGCCCTCGAGGCCGCCCGTGTCGTTTCCAACTCCACGATTCGTAATCAAGCCGGTGCCCAAGGCTACGCTCTACGAGTTCACACCTTCCCTCACCACGTGCTTCGAGAGAACAAGCAAGCCACCGGTGCTGGTGCAGACCGTGTTTCACAAGGCATGCGATGTGCCTTCGGTAAGAACGTCGGTACGGCAGCCCGTGTAAAGCGTGGCCAGCGAGTCATCTCAATTCAGGTCAACGCAGAGCACTACCTCACGGCCCGTGATGCGCTTCGCAAGGCCAGTATGAAATTCCCCACCCCGTGCACCATCCGCCTCATCCGAGGACATGAGCACCTCAAGGGTCTCATTTGAGCAACAGCACTTTGGCTGTCTTTCCCGGTTTTGACCGGTGAACGGCAGGTGAAACAAAATAGAAAAGACGAGAGGATAGGTTGGGTGACGGAATGCGTGTTGCGGTTCTGAAGGAAGACAATTGTCAACCGAAGAAGTGCAACGACGAGTGCCAAGTGTTCTGCCCCCCTGTCCGCAACGGGCAAGAATGCATCATCATGGACGAGCACACCGGCAAGCCTCACATCTCCGAGAGCCTTTGCATTGGATGCGGCATCTGCATCAACAAATGCCCCCATGACGCCCTGATCATCGAAAACCTACCGAGCGAGCTTGAGACGGACATGATTCATCGCTATTCCATGAACGGGTTTCGTTTGTTTCGCCTCCCAACACCTTCCAAGGAAAGCGTTGTCGGCATTCTCGGGCCCAACGGCATGGGAAAGTCGACCGCCATCAGCGCTCTTTCGGGCCGCATGACGCCCAATCTGGGTGATTGGCTTGAACAAGAGCCGGATTGGAGTAACGTTATCGATTCGCTTCCAAAAGGTGAACTTCGTGATTTCTTCATCGCCATCCAGAAAGGAACGATTCGCGTGGCCCTCAAGCCCCAAAACGTGGACAAACTCCCGAAGCGGGTCAAAGGTACCGTCCATGACCTTCTCAGCAAGGTTGACGAACGGGGCCTTCTGGAATCCACCACCCGTTCGCTGGGGATTGACCATTTGCTTCAACGAACCGTCCAACAACTGTCTGGCGGTGAACTGCAACGCATGGCCATTTGTGCAACGATTCTTCGCGACGTTGATGTGTACTTCTTCGATGAACCCTCTTCCTATTTGGACATCCACGAACGCATGCGCATCGTCCGTATCATCCAAGACCTCGCCGAAACCAAGCGTGTCATCGTGATTGAACACGATTTGGCGGTCCTCGACGTTCTGGCTGATTTGGTTCACATCGTCTACGGGAAAAAGGGCGCTTTCGGCATTTTCACACCTGCTCGTTCAACACGGCAGGCCATCAACACCTACCTCGATGGTTTCCTTCCTGAGGAGAATGTTCGCATCAGAGATAAGCCGATCAAGTTCCTTCGGCACCGAGACCGTACGGCTGAAATCGGCACGCCGGTCGTGAGTTGGGGTGGCCTTGAAAAGACACTTGGTGAGTTTAAACTTACTTCGGGCGAAGGAGCGGTTCACCGTTCTGAAGTCGTCGGGGTCGTTGGCTCGAACGGCACCGGGAAGTCAACCATGATCAAAATCCTCGCTGGCGAGCATGAATACGACGAAGGATGGGTAACCGCCGGCGCCACGATTTCCTACAAACCCCAACACATCGATGTCGACATCAACGGTTCCGTGCAATTGTGGTTGGACAGCGAACTTGGACCACGATGGCGAAGCGGAGAATTCAACGTGAACGTCATCAAGGCGCTTGGCATTGACCAACTCCTTCCCAAGCGTGTGAAGAAACTCTCAGGAGGTGAGCGTCAGGCGGTCTCCATTGCGCTTTGTTTGGGCAGGGATGCAGACCTCTATCTTCTCGACGAACCTTCTGCGCACCTCGACGCCAACGCTCGTATGGAAGCAGCAAAAGCGATTCGCAGGACGATGGAGGCCAATGAAAAGTCAGCCTTTGTCATCGACCACGACGTCTATTTCATTGATATCGTATCGGATTCGCTGCTCGTCTTTGAGGGAGAAGGCGGTGTTGAGGGGCGCGCAACGGGACCTTATCATCTCAGAGAGGGCATGAACCGATTCTTGGAAGGAGTGAACGTCACGTTCCGGCGAGATCACGATTCACGCCGACCCCGCATTAACAAAAATGAGAGCAGAAAAGACCGGGAACAACGAAACAGTGGTGACTATTATTCCTACGACGCCTGATGTTTTGCTTGGTCGACTTTTCCCAGGGGAGGTCATCTTGTGCCAGTAGGGCTCCCTCCTCGTGGTGGCCCGCTTGGCCGGACCAGAGGTCGAATTTCTGCCAGTTCGCTTACGACGTTTTTGCGATGTCCAAAGCAGTGGCAATTCTCCTATCAAATCGGCCTTCAGGGGCCGACACGTCCCTCGCAAATCTTGGGCGTGGTGCTTGAAGACGCGCTTTGCGAGTTGTTGATGATGCATCCTCCAGAAGTGAGCGGTCTTGACCAATTGAAAGCGTGGGCACACGGCAACGTCGCCAAAGTGGCAGAGCAAGCCTTGTCCACGGGTCAAACGATGTGGGGTGATGTGCTTTGGAAGTCCAGCGAGGATGCATGGGATGAGGTGGAACTCGCTTCGCTCGAACAGCGGCTCTTGGACGGCTTGGGCCTGTTCTTCGAGGAAGTGAGCGCTTGTTTTGCACAGGATGGTGGACCTTATCTCAACCTTCGGCGAACGGGTGAACAACCCTTCGATGTCCCGGAACCCGCTCAAGGCAGCGTGCCCGTTTTTCCTCTGCCTGAAAAGGTAAGGGATGTCGAAAAGCGGACTTGGGCGTCTTCATCCTCTCCGTCATGGTCCGTTGTTGACGCCCCCATCACGTGGCATGAAGCTTGGGAATGCGCTCGACCTTGGTTCAAAGACCCCCGGGTTCACCAACCCCAACGCCTCTATCATCCGGACGGTTGGGCATCGGGAGAATTGGATTTGGTGCTTCGTTGGGACGGTGAGATTCGGATTGTTGACATCAAGTCCGGGTCGCCAGGCTCGGCCTTTTCCTCATCCCTTGAACACCAATTGCGTTTTTACGCTTGGTTATGGCACGAAACGCATGACGGTCAAACCGTAAAGGGCATGGAAGGCTGGTACCTCAACGGGGGTCATCGCGTCGCTTATGAGCCACCTGCCAAGGGTGATATGTCGTCCCTCTCCTCTCTTTTCCATCAACATCATCGGGCCATGCAAGATGCTGAGAAAGGAGTCAAAGCCTTCCCTGCAGCCCCCAGCGAGGCCTGCAATGGTGATGCGGCGGGTTGTGGCTGGTGCGCTGTGTCTCGTTCTGATGAAGGCGAATGGTCGGTGCCGGATCATCTCAAGTGGATCACCTCTGTGCCCGATGTTTCCATGAAATCTCCCTATGCACCCTTGGGCGATGTCCAAGGTCGTGTAGCGGTCAGAGGCCGGCTCACGGGCGCTTGGGGGCCAATGCCAAACCATTTCGCTGAACCCGTTTTGGGTGCGGTGTTGGTGGTTGGCCAACAACACATCATCATCGAGGAAAGTGAACCCGGCGCTTTTCCTCAACTGCATGACCGCATGGAACAGGAGGTGGTGTTGGTGGATGCACTTCCAGGTGTGTGGCGCGACCAACCTCGTCTCTATGTTGATGCGAACACGGTCCTCCATCCCAACGAAGAGGTTGACGAAGAGACGCTCCCCGACCTCACTCGACTTGGTTTGCTACGAACCCGGGCCAACGTGAAGGGGCATGTCATCGGAATTCGACGGCGTTCCGGCACCCGTGTGGATGGCAAGCCATGGAGCATGCTTGCATTGATGCTTTGGGATGGTCACCATGTGGCCGAGGTGGTGGCGTTTGGTTCCAGCATCAATCAACGCTTACTCACCCTGCGACCCGGTGATGGAGTCGCCATGACCGGAGTTGAACTTGGCTGGCGTTCCGGCCTTTTGCAACTCCGCATTGACAATCGAAAAACACGACTGGAAACCTTCAGCCAACGATGAGCCACCCGCTCTGCACTGAGGCTTGAAAAAGTGTGGATGATTTCGCTGTTACATGCCCGTGCATCTGGCCAAAAGCGAAGTGGATACTGTCGGGCCTTACAATCGAATGTCGGCCAGCCAAGCCAACACCTATCTGGCTTGTCCGCGTCTGTGGTTTTATCAGAAAGTCTATCGGTTCAAGATGCCCCAAATCCCGGTTCTCTTTGTCGGTAGGGCAGTTGAGGAGGCCATCTGCAACGTGCTTCGGGAATCCCCCGGTTTTGTCGTTGCAAGCGCAGGTCAATACGCCATCGGCTCATCACCGTATGGAGAGGACGGAACGCCGTTGCCGAGAGCGGATTTCGTTTGGCCTTCCATGGGTCTGATGCCTCTGTTCCCCAACGAAGTGCCGAAATCGAAGGATGAACTTGAAGCATGGGCCCTCGAACGTTGCCGTGTCCATCTCCCTCCTGCTTTGGAACGCATGCGCCTTGAATGGGAAAAAGACGAGCGCAAAGCAGGTGAATGGAGTGAAGTGGATGTTGATCGATGCCAAGCGATGGTGGAAAGCGGGCTACGTTTCCACCTTGATGAGGTTGAGCGCTGCTTTGATGCCGACGGCGGGCCCTCAAAAGAGTCGTGGAGAAGAGGCGATCGAGCGACCTGGCCAGCGCCTGACGGTTTCCCACACGAACCCTTCTCCGATGGCCATCCGCTTCGAGGTGAAGGTCCGGTTTCATGGGCTGAAGCTTGGGAAATCGCTCGTCCATGGTTTGTGGACCCAAGTGCGCCGAAGTTTACCATGAACGCCATCCATCCCGAGCATTGGTTCCAAGGAGAGTACGATTTGGTGTATCGATGGTCGGGGACGCCGGTCATCGTTGATATCAAAGCCAGCCTAGGTGCAAACGACCGCTCGGGCGATTACGTTGAACAACTCAAGATGTACGCCATGCTCTGGTACGTAACTCACGAACGAAAAGAAACGGTGGGGGGCCTTCAGATCTGGTACCTTGGCCACCCCAGCATCAAGTCCATTGCCGTGCCGTCTGTTGACGAAATGCAAGAGATTGAAGACGAGATGAAGGCCTTGTGGGAGGAACTCAAGGAAAGCACACCGCTGCTCGATGACTGCCCCCCGGAGCCTCGCCCGATGCGAGGGTTCTCTCCGGGAGGCATTCCTACAGATCCGCCTCAAGAAGCCCGTTGTGACCGCTGCGATTGGCGTTCTGTTTGTCCAAGCGGTGAAGGAACGGATGAGCAGCGACTTTCCTCCTCCGTGCAACTCCCCGGTTCCAATCAACGAACGCCTCTCCAACAGATAGGGACCCTCAATCCTCGGGCAACGGTTCGGGGTGAATTGTTCTCAGTGGGCTATGTAAGAGATAACATACCACTGAAGATGACCCTGAAACAAGGCGCCAACACCGCTCATATTCAAGTGGTCGCCACAGCGAATGCAGACGGTGAACCAACCGTCGCCGTACCGGCGATGAAAGGGACGAAGGTGCTCCTTCGAGACGCAATTTTCTCCATCAATTGGAAGGGTGAAATCGTACTCAAAATGGACCCGTTCTCTCGCCTTGAAGCCGACGAAGACCCGGACGTCGAATCGTTTGATTTGTTTGACTTCCAGGCCAAACACAACGTGGGTGGGACCGTTGTTTACACCTATGAAAAATCGGGTGTCGGAAAAAACGGCAAGGCTTGGTCCCGAAAAGGGCTGATGCTGATGGATCATACAGGCGCTTGCAAAGTTGAGGGCTGGGCAGACGACTGGAATTCACAGTACGCCATGCTCGAGGTCGGTGATGCTGTTGTTCTCGCCAACGTCGGTTTGGATGCTTGGGCGTCGGAAATTCGTTGTGATTACAGCCGAAAATCCCGGCTTCAAATCATTGAGCGGGTGGACCGGTCAACCGCCTGAAGAGATGGTCGTGACCAGAAGTTCCACGTTTTGCTGAAGCGGTGTTGAATGCGGCAAAACGGTTCCTTCGTAGCTGACGATGACCATTGAAGGCATGATGTTGGCTTGTTCCAAAGCCCTTCGAACTGTGCTACCGGGTTCCATGTTGACCGTGATGTCAACATCCTTGCCGTGAAAGCGGACCTCCATGACATCCCGACCAAACATCATGCTTATGACGGTGGCGCAAGAGCCGGGGGATGGAGCCGAGGTCGCATAGCCCGGTATTGCGGTGGATTCGAAATCCACTGTCCCTTGGACGCGGGGGTTCAAATCCCTCTCTCGGCGCTCCCTTCACATGTAGAAAGCGTCGTGAGTACCGGTCATTTCCTTCACCAGGTCTTCCTTGACCGAGGGGGCGATGGCCTCGAGTTTTTCACGCAACCATTCACCGCCGTTGGTGGGGACGGTCAAACCAAAGCCGAACCATCCTTCGAGATGCTCAATCACCCTTTGGGAGCCCATGATGTCGGCACTGCTGCCGACGCTGGTGGCGATCACGCACGCCGAGTTGAGTCCGAAAAGTGGACCCATTGAAGCGAGCAATGCAGGCATGCCGACGGCGCCAGATTTTGGTTTGTCTCGACGGACATCAACGCCCAAGGCTTCCATGTCGATACGGAACGATGCTGAACTTGCTACGGCAAAGGTCTCTTTGTTTTCTGGCTTATCGAACATCCCAGCGAGAACCAGGACGGTTGCCACGCCTTGGTCTTGGAAAAACGACATCAATTCACCTGCCAAAACGGATTGTTGACTTGGTTCAGTTGGTTGGGTTTTCCCCGTGAGCGTGATCAACGGTACTCCGCTGGGGGTTTGTATTTGGCGAACTGTCAAATGAGGTGGTGCGAGTAGACCGTCTTCATCCAAATGAGCATGCGGAGGAAGGCCGACCGGGTGGAGACGAACGAGTTCAACCGACTCGTGAAGTTCGCAGATTGAATCCACGGCCATCTTGCCGATGTTGCCCACGCCGGGGAAGGCCACCAGCGCCGTAGCACCATGGGGGAGTTTGTTTGTGCTTCCTCTCCATTCAATACGCATGGTCATGAAATGGCCATCCACGCAACACGCAGTATAATGTTTGAGATGCCCAAGAACCCATTCTGCCTCATTTGGCGTCGGTTTCTCGTTGGGCGTTCACTCTTCTTCTGCAGGTGCCTGGGCTTTCATGTCCTCAAGGCTTGGCAGCGTGGCGAGTTTTGAGGGCCATTCTGCTTCTTCGACACCGTTCATTTGACGGCGCAGGGCGGCTCGATGATCTTCTGGCGACCATTTCAACGGAGCCGCTGCTTGGGCACGCTCGCCACAGAGTGGGCAAGTTGTTTTGAGTGAAAACGCTCCACATGTGAGGCATTGTTGCATGCGCTGCTTTGCCATGTTCTCACTCTCGCTCTGCGCTGGCTTCACCGCCAGCGGCGGTCATGTGGTTGACCACGGCTTGGGTTGCTTCTTCCCACATCGTTTCAGCAACCTTGAAGTCAGGTGCTCTGAGTTCGAGGCGGTAGGATGGCGCACCATCATAGAAGCATTTGACGTCAATCTCTTCTTCTTCGTTGGTAAGGGATTCAGCGGCTTCAAGGGCTGAGCGGATGACCGCAACTCCGTTGGTATCATTGATGCTCAAGGTCAACTTTCCACGGACCTCAACAAAGGGCGGGATGATGTTTTCCACGGCGAGTTCGATGAAAGGTGCTAGCCAATCGCCTTCAAATCCAGCGTTTTGGAGCGCTCCTTCTTGCATGGCCGCTTCTTCGAAAGCGGTGTAGAGTCCGCCGAAGGCATCGGCCAATTCAACGGCTTGTTCGTCAATTTCCTCTTGCTTCCATCCGACCTTTTCGCCGAGGACTTTGAGAAGTTGGTGGGCTCGCTGTTCGTTCTTCCATTCTTGAAGCCTGTCTCGACGGCGCTCCTCTGAAACCGACTTGAGTGAAAGTTCCAGCGACGTCCCGTCCCGGCGGGTTCGCATGACCTTGCAGATCACGCGCTGGCCTTCTCGTACGAACCCTCGAATATTTTTGACCCAACCCGAGGCGATTTCACCGATGAAGATGAAACCTTCAATGCCTTCAAACTCATCTAGAAGGACATAGGCTCCGTTTTGCTTCACGGTGGTGATGGTGGCGACCACCAATTCCCCTTCTTCGGGGGTGGCACCGGGTTGGTTGGACATGGAGGCTCAGCCTCCTCAGTTCAGTGCTTCCACAACGGTGCAGCCGACGAGGTCTGCCTTTCCACCAGATGGCTTGGTCAATGTAGCGCTGCAAACACCGCAAGCGATGGATGTCGTGGCGCGTGAGAAAATAATCGATTCGCTTCCGCAATCTCGGCAACTAACTTTTAGGAAATGGTTGGTCATTGAATTCACCTCATCGATCCACAAGTTCGAATTTCTTGGCACGCTTGCAAGGTGCGTAGTGGGCTTTCCCGGTTTCTGTGCACCGGTAGAGAATGTTAACGCGCTTGGTTGGCTTTTCGCGACCGTCGGGCTTTGGACGGGGGAAACCACGGTATCCAGCCATCACGCGGCGGAAACGTCGCTGACCCCAGCGAAGCTCAGAGGCTCGCTTTTTCTTGACACGCTCAACCGTGTGGAGGGTGTGCTTACCAGCAGACGGGCTGTAGCGCATAACTTGACGGGGTCGCTTCACCATGTGAACACCTAAGCGTTCAGCCCACAGAGGGGGGGTATTTATGCCCTCCGCCACCG
>NZEQ01000047.1 GCA_002689105.1 Verrucomicrobiales bacterium
AAGGAATTGCTGTATGGGATGATTCGGAAACTCAACGACTTGGCCGTCAACCCCGAATGGTATCACTCCTTGTTGACCACATGTAACACCTCCATCGTCAAGATCGTCAACAAAGTCACGCCCGGTCGTATTCCTTTCCTCTGGCGAAATTTCCTTCCAGGATACACGCCAAAAGCTGCGTTCCGTCTCAAACTCATCGAGGACTGGGGCGGTTTTGAGACCACGCTTGAGAAAGCCCGAATCGATGAAAAGGCTCAGGCTTGGGATGGCGAAGAGGATTATTCAGCGATGCTCAGGACCTTTCTTCCGCCTTCACCGAAGGATGATGTTTCAGAAGCATGAGTCGCCCCCCCGTGTACGTGATGTTCAACGCCGAGGCGACGGCGACGTTATGAAGCCCTTTGGAGCCCATGTTCAGCGTTGCTTTTTCGAGCGTGTATTTTGCCCCAGAGAGGGTGATGCCTTCAGCGACCGGTAGGCCAAAGAGTGAGAACCTTTCTCCTTCTTCAATTTCTATAGAATGGCTCTTATCATGGGAGAAAAACCGGTGTGTATGGAGGTTTCCGGGGCATTCAATGTCGATGGTTGAGGCCGCACACGTCAGGAGGTTGGCCCACTCGTGTTCCCGGTCCCCTCCCGTTGCCCCAACGACGAGGCATGAACGATGGCCCAATTCTTCGGCCAACACCAAGGCTTTGCTCAAGTCATGGCTTTCTTGTTCTTCTCTTCGATGAACCCGGCCGCCAAGATCGACAAATCGTTTGACGACGGACGCATCGACGCTGTCCATGTCGCCGACGACGGCGTCGGGAACGATGCCATTTTCCAGGCAGGTGGCTAGCGCCCCGTCGCAAGCAAGGACGGCTGGCTGATGTTCGAGATGTGGGCGAATCATGTCGAGGTTGCACCAGTCGCCCGCTGTGAAAATGACGCAGCTTGCGGACTTCATACAACTGGACGCTAGGCTCGCCTTTCTCAAACCAGCGGTGGGCGCCAATGGGTGATTTGACCCCCTATGGGGGTCAGTCCGGGCTGAACAATGATTTTCTAGGTTGGAGGCTCTGCTTCGGCCATGGCGGGCGTCGAATTTCAGAATATTCAATTCAAAAGCGTCATGCTCGCCCTTCTTTTTGTGGTCTCCTTGTGGGCCCCTGTCTTGTCCCAACAATCCGAACAAGAACCGCTGGATGAAGCACATTCAGTCCTTCAAACCGCTCCTTATTCGCTGGAATCAGGCTACGGGCACGACCTTGGTTCGTCCACCATCGACGTGGACGGGCTGGTTCAAGTTGGTGTGCGGGAAGAGTCCATGTTTGACCTGTGGATGACAACAGAATTCAACACCTCGAGCAGTGAACATCACGGGACGCCAGACATGAAGTTGACGCGACACGACAGGGAGCATTATTGCTGGAGCACAGAGGAAGGCCCAGTACGCACCGCCACCCATCGTCCAAACGGCCAGTGGTCGACCACGCTGGTTGACACGGTCGTATCTTCCAACACTTCTGATTTGGTGGATTGTGCTATCGCCATCACCGCCAACGAGCTCCCACGTGTGCTCTACGCCGATGGTGATGACCTGAAAATGGGGCGCTATGCAATCCAAAACCCGACCTACTATGACGGTGCTCGCTGGCACATTCGAACCATCATGGAAGACGTGGACCCAACGCATTTGGCTCTTGACATCACACCGGGCGGCCTTGAATGGGGCTTGATGAGGACCGCTTCAGGCGCCCTTCACCAGGTGAACTTTAGTGGCGCATATTGGACGAACTACCTTTTGGATGCCGGTCCGGTTGGAGAGGACTTCGAATTGGAAATCGATGAAAATGGCGTNGCTCACGTCCTGTATTCTCGGACGAACACCGGCGAGGTCGTGTTGCTTCGTGTTGATGGATTTACGCACGATGTACACATCTTGCTGAGCGATGNAAACCTCGTCGACGCCTTGGGCATGGACCTTGACGCCAATAACATCGAACAGGTGGCGACCGCATCCCAAACAGGCTCAACCTTCACCCTCAATCTCATCCGTTCACTTTCCGGGCAGGACACAGGCCGCGTGGANCCGACGCCAAAGGACGTTCGAGAAGGTGAAACCGATGAGCAAGAAGGCACCCTCCTCTTNTCGGATTTGAACCATGACGGGTTTGATGATTTGGTCATCTCCACCCCCCATGCTGATCTCCTTACCTATGTTGACAACGGGCGTGTGGACGTGTACTATGGCTCCACGGAGGGTCTTTCTCAGGTCCCCGATGTGATTCTTGCTGGAGAAGGGGATGGCGTCCACTTCGGTGCGGGCATGGACCATGGCGACCTGAACAACGACGGTATCATGGATTTGGCCATCGGCGCTCCGGGTTGGGCGCACGCCAACGATTCGGAGGTACGNCACGGGCAGGTTCAGGTCTTTTTGGGCAACGAATCAGGGGTTTCCTCAACAGCCTGGGCAACAGTTTCNGGGGCCGAGAACGAGTCCCTTGGAAGTGCGGTTGAAGTGCTTCACCACACGGGTGCTGGCGATTATCTTGCTGTAACGGCCCTCAATTACTCCATGGACACCGGTTCTTCGGAACCCGACGGCGGAAAAGTGAACCTCTATTCCAGTAATGAAACGGGCTTGAGTCTCNTACGAAACCTGACTCAAACAAAACAAGGGGACTTGTTTGGGCGCTCTTTGGAAGGTTGCGATATCAACAACGACGGTTTCGATGAACTCATCGTAGGCAACACGGGTTCATTCGAAGACGCCCTCTCCTATTCCTCAATCGAGTATTTTTACGGCTCTTCGACCGGATACAACGGAACGCCCGACCATACCTTGGCTTCGCTCATACAGGGCAAATTGTTCGGCTTGGTCGTGGCTTGCGTTGGCGACTTGAACGGGGATGGCTACGATGAACACATCATCACGGAACCGCTCAACACCTCCTCTGCCTTTGGAACAGGTGTCCTCTGGCTGTTTGAAGGAACCAACGGGGCGCTCCCTGGCGACGCTGATTGGAAGTTTGAACCCACGACTCCAAACACCCGTGTGGGTGAAGCCGTCGTGGCGGCCGGCGACATCAACGAAGACGGCTACGACGACGTTTACATCTCAAGTCGTATGGGCTCTTCCTCGGGTCGCATCGAGATCTTCCTTGGTTCTGAGACCGGATTGAGCACGGACCGACAACTGCTCGCTGAGGGCAACAGCAGCGAGCGCCTTGGTATGCGAATGGCTGCTGATGGCGATGTGGACGGCGACGGTCTAAGCGACTTGGCCTATTCGTTGCGCTCCTCTACTCGTGGCGATGCTTACGGTCTCGACTACCTCCTGTTGAGTGAGCGAGATTGGGAATCCATCAACTTCAACCAGCAGGGAACCGTGAACGGTCTTGACTTGGGTACGGCGAAGCGAGGCGAAACCAGCCTTGTCTTTACGCACGCCGATGCGCTACGGCATCACGTTTCAAAGATTGAACACATGAACGANGGTACGCCATCGGGGCAATGGGTCGACCAAACCTTGGTCAGCCTCAACACCACTCACCTTGGGGTGACTTTTGATGTTCGCTCATCAGGTCAACCTGTCCTGTTGGTTGAAAACAGAACCTCCATGGTTTTGCACAGCACTTCTTCGATGACCGCGCTGGAACAAGATGTCGCTACCACCGGGACCATGGGGCAATGGCTCGGCTCTACGTCCACCCATGGCAACGAACAAGTACTTGCTTACACATCTGGTGCTGGAAAACAAATCTTTGCCGCCACACAAAGCGCTACCGGTTGGTCAACCGAGATGGTGCGCAACAGTGCCGACCTCGCCGCTCCGATCGAGGTTGTCGTTGACAGCCAAGACACGCCTCATCTTGTCTACAGGCACGACCCAACCAGCCAATTGGAGTTGGCCGTAGGTGGTTCAAGTTGGTCCTTGACCACCCTGGGAGAAGAGGGTGAAGCCGTTTCCAAGCAACACCCAACCGCCGTGCTCTCAAACGATTCCTTGGCGGTCGCTTTGGTCGCATCAAACGGAAGCGGCACCCACCTTGCTGTTTGGGTGTACGATGGGAGCACCTTGAGCCGGCACAACATCACCAACCATTCTGATGTGGACAGCGAACTCCAACTCACGACCTTGGCTAACGGTTCTCTTCTTTTGGCAAGCATGACCACGGATGGCTCCCTGAGTGTGCATGAGCTATGGCCCGGAAGCAGCGACTGGCAGGAGCACACGGTACCACAACCCAGCGGCACCACCAACGAATACCGTCTGGACCTTCTTGGTGGCGACCACCCGATGTTGGCCGTCCGTGGAAACGCCATCTCTTCTGTTCTGGGACTGAACGAAACGGGTGTGTGGGCCACGCTCGCTGAGCGGCCGGCTGCGGCCGCCGACGGGGCGTGGGACCTTGTCCATGTGGAGGACCATCTGCTCTTGTTGACCAGTGACCCCGCAACTCAGCAATTGACG
This sequence comes from Verrucomicrobiales bacterium, assembly GCA_002689105.1. GTDB lineage: Archaea > Thermoplasmatota > Poseidoniia > Poseidoniales > Poseidoniaceae > Poseidonia. Next base: position 4,463 of record NZEQ01000047.1, read on the forward strand.
GTGAACACCCTTGAACTCAACCATTCGCACCAGACGGCTTCTTGGATGTCGGTCATGTTCGGAGACATCACCACCAACGAACCGGTTCACGCCACGCTTGACAGCAACGGGACCGTTCACATGGCGTATTGGGANACGGTCGACGACGACGTGGTCATGCTGCGACTGTACGCTGACCAAGACCGAGACCTGGTGTTTGACATCATCGACGCCATGCCGGCGGTGGGCAACCAATGGAAGGACAGTGACGGCGACAACTACGGCGACAACCCGCTTGGACCTCTGCCTGATGCCTGCCCGGCATCTTTTGGCACCTCCTCGTTCGTGATTCAAGGCTGTGCCGACTACGATACCGATGGATACCGGGACGAAATNGACGGNTGCGATGACGAAGGCGGTACGTCCTGGATTGACCGCTTTGGCTGTGAGGACCTCGACCAGGACGGCTGGTCTGACAACGATGCTTCGTATTTTGACGGTGATGTATTCAAGAGTAATTGGAAGCAAGCCCTGGATACCGATGATGACGGCTTTGGCGATAATCACGGTGTTGATTGCTGTGCAGTNCCCGTCTTTGACCCGAACGCAGGTCCCGGCGACTTGTTCCCCTACTTGGCCTCACAATATGCCGATTANGATGGTGACGGGTACGGTGATAACGACACCGATACGGTTCACGGNGATTACTGCCCGTGGGACTTTGGGACTTCGTACCGGGACCGAAACGGGTGCCTGGACAGCGACGCAGACGGCGCGAGCGACCCCTCGGGAGAGGGGATCTTTGAATGGAACGCTACGGTTCACGGGGCTGATGTCTGGCCGTTTGACCCCACGCAATGGAAGGACAGCGACGGGGACGGTTTCGGCGATAACCAATCGGAAAACGCCACCAATCCTGACCGTTTCCCACTTCGCAAAGCGGCNGCCAACGACACGGACGACGATGGATACGCCGACAACTGGACGGCCCTGTACAACGGCTCCAACGCCGAAGGAATCCAACTCGATGCCTGTCCAACCGAATGGGGGAACTCAACCCGCCGTAGTTTGTCGGTGTATGCCTACGGGTGTCCTGACGCAGACGGCGACGGCTACACGGACGCCTATGTGTACGACATTGACCAAGACACCGGCCTGCGTATTGACGAACTCGGTGATGCCTTCCCGTCCGAAAAGACCCAGTCTCGAGACCGAGACGGTGACGGCTTTGGCGACAATCCCACAGGCTTTGAGGGCGATTATTGCCCCGATGAAGCCGGTGTGCTCAACGGCACCGACGGTGTCGGATGCCGCCTCATCGACGTGGCGGATAACGACGGTGACGGTGTGATCAACGAACTTGACACGCTCTGTCCGAACACGCCTGCTGGAGAATCGGTCAACGAGCAAGGCTGTTCCCAATCCGAGCTCGACGATGACGATGATGGCGTGAAGAACAACGTTGACCTGTGTCCCAATACACCGTCCGGTGTTGCCGTCGATGGCGATGGTTGCAGCAACGAACAACGCACCTCTGATTCAGACGGTGATGGGCTTAACGACCCACTGGANNATTGCCCCAACACCGGCGCTGGGCAAGAAGTCGACGAAAACGGATGTTCTCAAGCACAGCGAGATACTGATGGCGACGGNCTTTCTGACTTGGACGACGCATGCGACGATACGCCGCCAGGCTTCCCCATCCTCGCCAACGGGTGCACCGATGAGAGTGCCCTTGATACCGACCTTGACGGTGATGGCTACAGCGGTGTCTACACCTANGACATCGACCCGGTGTCCGGTCTGCATGTGAACCAAACCGGTGATGCCTTCCCCAGCGATGCGACCCAGTGGTTTGACCAAGACGGGGATGGTTACGGCGACAATCCATCNCCAGCCAACAACGCTGACGACTGCCCCACCGAAANAGGANCCTCTTCTATAGATTTCTTAGGGTGCTATGACGACGGTGATGGGTGGCGTGATGAAAACGAACCCGCTGCCCTTCGAGGTGACCCAACGCAATGGAAAGACTCCGACTTTGACGGCTATGGNGACAACTGGGGCGACCCNTCCTGGAACGCCACGAGAGATCCTTCTTGGCCCGGTCAATTCGTGGCCGGTGCCACCAACGCGGATTTCTGTCCGAAAACCACACCTGGCTTGCAGGTTGACGAGGAAGGCTGTCACATCTCTGAACGGGACTCCGACCTTGACGGCGTCATGGACGACTCNGACAACTGCCCCAACGACCCGAAAGGCGTTGATGGGTACGAAGATGGGTGCCCATACATTCCGGCTTCAGGCGACGGTGAGGAAGGACTCCTCGGGGTTGATGCGGGCACCATNATGCTCGCGCTCGGCGGTTTCGGGGTCTTCCTCATTCTGACGTTGGTGCTCGTTCGNGTGCTCCGAGGAGACGATGATGACGATGACGATGATGACGATTATGACGACTTCTTTGACGATGACGAAGAAGAAGAGGAGAGTTTCCTTGACCGCCTCGACCGAAAGGCCGTTGCAACACCAACTCGCACNCAGGCTGCCNCTGAGCGAAAGGCGCCTGCACGGGCAAAGGGCCCATCAGGCCCCGGACCGACCTCGCCTCCAGGTCGCGCAAGCGGCGGCCCCNCCAAGCGAGGAACGGGTGGCCCTCCCGGACGAGGTCCAAGCAAGTCACCGGTGGCAAAACAATCTGCAGAGCCAAAGAAAGCAAGCAGGAAGAAAGTGGTGCAGGGTGGAGATGAACCGGCGGGAACGAAGGTCCGTAAAGCCAAGATTCAAGTTGATTTGAGCATCTTCGAAGATTGGCAAACCGAAGACAGAGAAGCTGCAGTTGACTGGGTGGTCGGTGCCATGGGCGACGATGAGGAAGAACGAACGATGCTGATGCAACTTCAAGAAACTGGATGGACTGCTGAACAATCCCGAGCCATTTTCAACCTCGCAAAAAACAAGCGCTCGTGAGTCGTATCATGAGGGCTTAAATGGGGGTCAGCGGTCGCAAGCAAAAGGAGGGAGAAGGATGTCAGACGAGAACCCCACTTCCTCCAACGCGATTGAGGTCGATGATGCCGCAGCTTACTTCGGTGTGACCGAATCGAGCGATGTCCTCCACGCGATGATGGCCATGCCCCGNGAAGAGGCGATGGTTCAGTTCTTTGAGTTGCTCTCAGACATCGTTTTACGCCCCGGAGATTTTGATTTTGAAGCGGCCAGTGAACGTATGCAATGCGAGGGCGGTGAGATCTACTACCTCGTCGCCGGCCATCTTGGTTTGATGAGCATGCCCGATCCGCTTTTGCAAGCCCTCGGCATGCCGGACTCAAGCGGTGAAGCGGGTCAGGCCATGAGCGGTATCGACGCGAACCTACGAAGTTCTTTGGAACAATTGGCCGACCCCATGCGCATGATGAAGCTGTTTGCCGTGGCCTTTCAAACAGGCTCCAAAGACGAGGTCGTGAAGTATCTCACCTCCTTTGAAGGGCTGCTCAATAACGTCGAAGGGTCAGTCGAAGCGCTTGCCACCATCAACAGAGAACTGGATGCAGCCCTCGACGTGGTTGGCCAGGTCATCCCGATTGCAAGTTTGGCCAGTGGCGGCGCATCAGCAGCCAGCGTTGATGTTCCCGAGAACGCATCCTTGCCCACCCCCCCTCCGGCAGAAACCATCCCTGCGGCACAAGAACCTGCACCCACCCCCTCTCTTTCAGAGCCAGTGCCTCTTCCCACGGCCAGCCCCGAACCCAAACCAGCAGAGGTTTCCNCCCCAGTCCCCGTTCCTTCCAGCACGGTCGCCTTGCCCGATCTTCCAGAGGCCGAACCGGTCGAACCGGAGTTGAACATAGAAAGCCAAAAGCAAGTGGCGAAAGCCACGCAGGATGCCTTTTCCGGGGCATTCCGTTCCGAATTGGCCGCTGATGAGCAACCCCCTGCTCCAGCCACGCCGGAGACGGAGCCCGAACCGGTGCAAGAGGAAACCGAGTTTGTCAGCGCTGCGGAACATTTCATCGCAGCCGATGAGGACGGAAGCGGAGCGCTGGATGTCGAAGAATTGGCACAAGCGACGGGGACCAGTCTGGAGGAAGCGGCTGAACTTCACGCCGAGGCAGATGCCGATGGTGATGGCGTGGTGACCCTTTCAGAATTCATCGCTTCACCTGCGGCTGAAAAGACGGCTGCTCTCCCCAAGCCAGTGGCTCCGGTTCGTCGGCCGCTCGNNGGGCAGCANCAACCTGCTCCACAGCAAGCACCTCCACAGCAACGACCTCAACCGTTGCCTCAGCAACCTTGGCAGCAACAGCAACAACAGCAGCCCCAACAGGGATGGCGTCAGCAACAGCAGCCTCAGCAGGGATGGCCTCAGCAACAGCAGCCTCAGCAGGGATGGCCTCGTCAACAAGCNCCCTTGGTTCAGCCCACCATTCGCTCGGGCGTGCACTGCCGAGGTTGCGGGATTGGATTGGACCCTTATTGGCGATTCTGTCCGGTTTGCGGACAACAAAATCTAGGATATTGAGGCCTCAGTGGGCCACAAATTGTCCTTCTTCAAACAGCAATGTTTCATCCATCCAGATGCTGGGACGTTCGAGCACGCCCGATATTTGGATGCCAACAGCTGCTGAACCTCCCAAGGTCGTGTTATCACCGATTGAGAAATAGGCCGTACCCAAACGCTTCTCGTCTTCTAGAACATTTCCAGCCACGCGGGCGTTGGGGTTCATGCCAAACCCAAATTCAGCGATGGTCCAGACGTTTTCCTGGTCTTTGCTTTTGAGGCGTTTGGCTGCTTCCCCGAAGGTCTGGCGAATTTGAGCTGCTGCCGTTCCTCCTTTCACATCGACAACGAGTCCGTTTTCGATCTGGAGCACCNCCGGTTCGTCCACGAGGTCGGAGTCCCAAGATCCATCAATCACGATGGTGCCGTTCATCGTTCCTTCTCGTGGCAGGGTGAAGATTTTGCCCGCCGGGAGGTTGGTGAGCATGCGAGGGCGATTGCAAATGCCGTTATCATCAAGTTTCCATTCTCGCCAGTTTACTTCGAAGGTAACATTGGTCCCCGTTTCCGATTTCACGTTGATGATTCGCTTTCTTCGAAGGAGATTACTCATTTCCCCAATGTTCTTTTTGATGATGTTGAAATCGGCCGACATTCCGCCCTCGGTGAACATTTCAATGGTCATACCGGGCATGGTGGCGACACGAGACCCGTCTTTGATGGCTTGACGGACAGCTTTTGTATGGGTGAGCGAATATCGGGTAGGGGCAATGACGACTTGTTGTTGCCTCATGAGGTTCGCTACAGGCGTTGGTGGCTCATCGCCGTGATGGCGTCCCTTGGGCATCACCACCAAGAGAACACGGTCCGAGCGAAGGCTTGCAGCGTCATGGAGGGCCTGCCCAATTTCGGTGGTTGTTGAGTCACAAACGATCAGGATGTTTTCTCCTCGGCGCACGTCCATGCAAGTGTCGATGACGGTTCGTGCGCTTCTTGCCATTTTTTCCGCCGGGTCAACGTTGTCGACGTCATCATCTTCGCCCGAGGTTTCAGGAATTGTCACACCGGATTCTTCACCCAGACCTTCTGCCTCGTTCATGATGTCCTCGATATCTTGGTCAACGATATCGTCGTCCTCGTCTGACCCTTTTCGGCGGAAAGGGAGGACCATGTTGCGGGTATCGTTCAAATGTTCTTGAATGTGTGCTTTTTTGTTTCGTGTTCCGANGGCGTTTCTCCATGCCAATGCATGGGAGTGTTGAAGAAGCACAGAGGCATGAACCTGTCATGGAACCCTACGATGAATTCCTCCAGCGCGTCCAAGACATTCACCGGCTCGGTGCTTTGCAAGGCCATCTTGGTTGGGACCAAGAAGTCCTGATGCCCGCCAAGGGAGCGTCNTCCAGAGGCGAGATGATGGCATGGTTGGCCGGAAAGCGGCACGAGCAATTGACCGATTCACGAATGGGTGAATTGCTTGACGAATTGGAAGGAAAGACCCTGAACGAGGACCAACTCGCGAACGTCCGTGAAATGCGTCGCACCTACGACCAAGCCGTCCGTTTGCCGAAATCCTTCGTAGAGACCTTTGCACAGGCTCGCTCCGAAGCCCTTGTCGCATGGCAGTCTGCGCGTTCCGAGTCGAATTTTGAGGCCTTCAAACCCACCTTGCGTCGTTTGATTGAATTGACGCATGAAAAGATTGGTCTTCTCGGTGTGCAATCGACGCCCTATGACGTGCTCCTCGATGAATACGAAGTCGGTATGACGGTGGAGGATTACGACCCACTCTTTGCCGGTTTGCGAGAGCGTCTCGTTCCTTTGCTTGAGGCCATCACACAGGCTCAGAACACGGTGGAAGAACCGTCGATGCCAGACGGACTTGTGTTTTCCATCGAGGCCCAGAAGGCGTTCTGCGAAGCCGTTTCAAAGCACATGGGCTTTGATTTCGAGGCAGGACGGATGGACGCTTCCACGCACCCGTTCTCGGCAGGTTTGTGGCCAGGCGACACCCGCTTCACCACGCGGTTCGACGAGGTGGACCCTTTNTCCTGTCTTTACGCCGTCATGCACGAGACCGGNCACGCTCTGTATGAACAGGGATTGGACCACGATCACCGATTTACGCCACGAGGGGCTGCCGTTTCGTTAGGTGTTCACGAGTCTCAGAGTCGTTTTTGGGAAAATCAAATTGGAAGGACGCCTTCGTTTTGGAAAGTGGTGTTGCCTTGGTTCCGAGCCAATTTCCCTGATGCTCCTGATTGGGATGAACACACGCTTAATCGGCTGGCCAATCGGGTTGAAAAAGGCTTTATTCGTGTGGAGGCGGATGAGGTCACCTACAACTTACATGTTATGCTCCGGTATGAAATCGAGAAGCAACTCTTCAATGGCAATTTGGATGTGGACGATCTTCCCGAGGCTTGGAACAGCATGTTCAAGGCTTGGTTTGGCATTGATGTACCTGAAGACCGCCTGGGATGCTTGCAAGACATTCACTGGTCCATGGGTGCTTTTGGCTACTTCCCNACCTACACCCTTGGAAACCTCTATGCTGCCCAATTACTCGAAGCCATGGCTAAAGATTTGGGCGATATGGACGATATGGTTGCTTCAGGAGACTGGAAACCGATGTTGGAATGGCTTCGACCCCGTATTCATCAACGAGGAAGTCAAGTGTCTCCTGCCCAACTCATCGAGGACGCAACGGGTTCACCGCCCAGNCCTGAACCTTTCTTACGCTACGTTGAGCGAAAATACAGTGCGCTCTACCAGCTTGNTTAACGCCATGGCGTCATCACAATGGGTTCGCCCACAGCACCGGGTTCCACCAAAATGGCACCCTTTGGCCCCGTTGCTTCTGTTCGCTCAAAGACGGGTACGCCTCCAACAACCGTAACTTGAGCCCAACCCACCAAGGAACGACCTCGGAACGGATTCCAGCCCACTCGAGCCCACGAATGTTCGTCTTTGACTTCCCGTGCGTTGTCCATGTCAACCAGCACGACGTCCCCGTCCATGCCTTCTTCCAACTTCCCCTTGCCAACCATGTTGAAGCAGTCGGCGACGTTGGTCGACATCCATTTTGCGACGTCCTCAATGCTGCATGCACCGTCCTTTGCATGCGTGAGCATGACGGCCAGCGAAGTCTCCACACCCGGCATACCGCTTGGGGCGTTCGGGAATCCGAGTCCTTTGGCTTCGAGCGTGTGCGGGGCATGGTCCGTAGCGATGCATTGAATCGTCCCTTTCTTGAGTTGTTTCCACAGTGTTTCCCGGTCTTTTGCGTATCGAATAGGAGGGTTCATCTGGAGACGAGTGCCTTCTCGTGCCACATCTGTCTCATCAAAGGTCAAGTGTTGCGGGAGGGTTTCGGTGGTGATGATGGCGCCGTTCTCGCCCGAAAGGGAGGGCAGCGTTGTGATGTCTTCCAACCAATCGGCCTCGATACCACTGGTCAAATGAAGCACGTGCAAGCGATGACCGAATTCTTGTGCCAACTCAACCGCCAGTTGCGTGGCTAAAAGGGCGGTCACGTCATCGCGCCATTCTGCATGTGCTGCAATGTCCGTTCGGCCCTTGATGTCGTCAAGGCGTTCGATCATTCGCTGTTCATCTTCTGCGTGAACGGCGATGAGACCGCCCGTTCCTTCGAAGATGGCTTCGAGAGCATCTCGGTCGTTGACCAGCAAGGTTCCTGTTGATGAACCCATGAAAATTTTGATGCCACAAATACCGGGAATACCCAGCGGAGCATCAGGGGTTCCAACCGCTTCCTGTAGGTCGGGCACGTTGTTGGATGTGGCCCCAATAAAGAAGCCGTAGTTGTTTACGCACTTTTCAGAAGCCGTCTTCAGTTTACCTCGCATCCCTTCCAATGTGGTGATGGAAGGTTTGTTGTTGGGCATGTCCAAGAAAGAGGTAACACCGCCACTGACGGCGGCAGCAGAACCAGAACCCAAATCCTCTTTCTCAGGCTGGCCTGGGTCTCTGAAATGGACTTGCGGGTCAATGATGCCGGGCAGGAGGTACAAACCTCGCCCGTCAATGAACAACTCATCATCCTTCGGTCCAAGGGTGGCTCCAAGAGCAACGGTCTCGATGACGCCGTTGCGAATTCTCAAATCGCCAACACCCGTTTCGTTGGGCAGGACCATCGTTGCACCATGTATCAAGAGATTCCCCGTCATGCTCATCCTCTGTAATTCCCCAGTGGTGTGAGGCTATTGAATGTGATGTGTTATTCAAAAGGAGGGCGGCGGGCTTTTTTTGGACGAAATGCGTCGCAAATCACCGGATTCATGTCCATGTACGGGCCGTTCATGAGGTCAACGCAGTACGGCACGGCTTTCCATATTTCATCGATGGTTTCCCGAATGGCTTTCGGTCGACCGGGGAGGTTGAACAAGAGGGATTCGCCTCGCAGACCACCGACCTGGCGAGAGAGAATAGCGGTCGGCACAAAGGCAAGCGAAATACTTCGCATCTGTTCGCCGAACCCCGGCATCATCCGGTCGCAAACCGCTTCGGTTGCTTCTGGTGTTATGTCGCGAGGTGCAGGGCCGGTGCCGCCGGTGGTGACGACCACATGACATCCCTCTTCGTCCACGAGTTCAATCAGCGCCGCTTCCACGGCCTCGCGTTCGTCCGGTACGCAACGGTAGAGGGCGGTCCAAGGACTCTTGATGGCCGCTTCAAAAAATCCGAGAATCGCTGGCCCGCCTTCGTCCTGATATTCGCCTCGACTGGCTCGGTCGCTGACCGTTATGATGCCCAAACGAACGGGGTCCCCCACGTGGTCTTCACTGCCTGAAAACGTGGTGCTAGCCTCCATGGCTTCACCTACTGGTCGCCGTATTTGGCCACGATGTCGGCATGGAAGTTATCGAGGAGTGTATCCTCGAACAATTCGGTTTGTCGGCGCATCTTGGTTGAACGTATGTGCAACACGGCCATCAGAATAAACACACCAATGACCAACGGGATGAACACTTCGAGTTTGTATTGGTGCATGAATTTCACAATCCCTTCAGCCGTGTAGGCCCAAGTGACGGAAGCGATGGAACCGCCAATGAACGTGGCCACAAGCACACGCATGAATTGCATACGTGAGAGAAGGCCAAGCATAGCACCTACCAACACACCCGAGGCCATGAACGGAATCCATACAAAGAAGATGAGGCCCCAGAAGCCCCACTTGTTGATCATTTCTCGTTTCTCATTGGCCATGTATTCCACCGTTGAGAGCGTATCGCCCAGGAATTTGGTTTGCAGGACTCTGCCACCCAATCCATCTTGTTTGGCCACGGCCACGATGCGTTCGTCGTCTTTTTGCGACCGGCGCTCAACACGACCGGCACCGGACCTGTCGGCAAGCGTCGAGACCTCATTTCGGGTCTTGACGACCAATTCTTGTGAGCCAAGGAGGTCCTCGTTACGCTCGTGTATGAATCGGTATAATTCATCTTTAATCTGTGTGGAGGTTTTGTTGAACCTCAACCATGCAAAGCGCTGAGTGGGCCGGAAAATCACAGAGACGAAGACCACACGGTCATCGCTGGTCACCACTGCGCCGGTCATTTCAACGTCCGAACGGCGGGTGAAGAACAGGTCCAAACTGTCTCGAACATCGTCTTCGATTCTGGAAAGCGAATGAAGCTCGGAAAAGAAACTCGAATAGTCCTGTTGCTCGGATTTCAGGTCCTTTTCTTCACCCTGGGAACCGACGCCAACGCCCGAATCAAAGTCGACCATCTGGCCGTCGCCGATCACCCGGACGTTCAGTTGAACGGGCTTGAAGACTCGGAAAATCGCAAACTCCTCCAGCAGGGAACGAAGCAGTTCGGCCCGCACCTCACTGGAATCAGAGAGGGTGTTTTCCGTGTTTTTGTAGGGCACCATGATGTCAATGGAGAGCTCCCTGACTTCGGTTTTGAACAGGTCATCATCGATTTCAATGCCCAATTTTTCACCGACTTCTTCGACGGTGTCCTCGACCAAGCGAACAATGTGGGTTCGGGAGAGGATGTCGTCAGCGTCTTGGTGGTAGACTTTGTACATCACCGGGTAGATGATGAGCAAGGTGATAATGGAAAGGGAGAGTGAAATGAAAGCCATCCACCATGCAGGAATACCGGCGGCACCACCGGTAAGCATGGCGGTTTCACGGCCTCCACCCAGTTCTGCACCCATCAAGATATAGCCCCAATCACCCAAATCTTGGACGGTCCAGCAGGAGCGAGGTCCAGCGTCTTCAATTCTCACATCAGAATGCTCGGCATCGTTGACAAAGGGGAGNAAGGCAAGGGCTTCCTTGGAAAGCGTGTGTTCAAACTTGATGCTCTTTGATTGGGGTTCCATGGTCCTGTTTGAGGAGGTGTTCCGCTCTTCGTAGACGGTCACGGTGAATTTGAGTTCATAGTGTCCTTCCGGGAGTTCGGAATAGGGGGCTTTGAAGTACGCACGCCCGTAAGATTGGTCAGCCTTGTTGATGGTTCGCACGGTTTCGTTGGAGCCGTAGTCTTCGGATACGACGGCTTTCGTATCATCGCTCATCACGGTAAAGAAGGTGTAGTTCAGATAGGCTTCTCCGTTGGGCAAGTTATGGCCTGCAACGGAGAACAACTCCTGGTCCGGGTCGGGGAAGATGTTGAGCCAAGGCTCATCGGTGATTTCGGTGCACTCATCGCCGATATCCAGGAAGGTGGTTGAGGCCGCATGGTCAAGGCTGGTGCTGTTGCCAAGCATGCCCGACGACATTGAGAACAAAAGGAGGGCAAACAACAACCCGTAGACGACGCCGCCCATCAAGACGAAGTCTTCGATTTTGGAGAGGAACATCTTGCCGCCGCCACTTCGACGTTGCCGTATTTCTTGGAGTTCCTTTGCCTCTTTGTCCTTGGCTTTGGCGTGCTCCTCGGAGGCCTCTTTGACGCCGGATTCCACGTCGGTCTCCTTCGCCATGATGGTGCATGACCGCTCAAGTTCAAGAATCCTTTTCCCCTGTTCTATTGAGTTCAATACGACAGATTGCTTTCTATAGAAAANCTCACAATCCATACGTTGCACTGGAAGGTGCTCATGTGTTGGTGGGTTAGGCCGGACTTGAACCAGCGACCTCGGCATCTTCAGTGCCGCGCTCTCCCAACTAAGCTACTAACCCGTGCAAGGTTGGCCAACGCCCTCGCCATATCAAGCCTTCCGATGGAGCGACTGGCTCCGAGATGGNCCTTGACAATGGTGGATGNTTCACTCTGCTCCTTCAAGGGCTTCCTTTTGGAAGGCAAACAACGTTTCGAGTCCTTTGTCAGCGCCGGCGAGCAGNGCNGNTAACTCATCGGCTGAAAAGGTGGATTCTTCTCCAGTGCCTTGNACTTCGACATACTTGCCGTCGTTGGTCTTGATGATGTTCATGTCAACATCGGCATTGGAATCCAGAATGTAGTCCAAATCGAGGTAGACTTCCCCGTCGATCAGTCCGACGGAAACCGCCGCAAGGTCATGAGGAATGACGGCGTTTTCATGATTCTCGCGCTCGAGGGAATCCAGCGAAGGGGGCGTCCAACCTTCCTTNCGNTGCTCGGGAGTCGGTCGAAGGTCAATTGGCAAGCAAACGCCTTGGGCAATCAATCGGCGNACGGCCAAGCGGAGGGCGATGTTGGCCGCTGTTATGGAAGCGCAGCGGGTTCCCCCGTCGGCGTTCAAGACATCACAGTCCACGTTCAAAGCGATGGGGCCCAGAGCCTCAAGGTCGACGGCGGCTCGGAGTGAGCGGGCGATGAGGCGTTCAATTTCTTGCGTGCGACCTTTGGCACCGCGTCGCTCACGGCGAAAACGAGAATCGGTGGAGCCTGGAAGAAGCGAGTATTCGGCGTGCACCCAGCCTTTGGTGGCGTCTCGGGGGAACCAGCCGGGAAGCCGAGCTTCCTTTGTGCAGCACGCCAAAATCACCGTGTCCCCCTGCTTGTACAACACCGAGGCAAGGGCGTTGGGCGTGAAGTTCAAGGTGACTTCTGGCGTTCGCATCTCATCGTTNGCTCGAGAAAGGTTGAGTTCGGTTTTGAATTTCCCCATGTTTCGTGCCAATGCATGGCCCTCATCAACCCTTCCTCAGCCTGAGGATGGGAAGAGGTCAGGTTGAAGGTGTGAACTGGCTTCCCTTGGTCATGAGTCAACCAAAGGCTGTCATTTGCGCTGTGGCGCGCACGCCCATCGGGAAATTCATGGGAACCCTGTCCTCCATGAGCGCCGTTGACCTCGGGGTTCTTTCCGTGAAGGAACTTCTCAACAGAGCGGGGATTGAACCTGACAGCGGCGTGGTGGACGAAGTCGTCTTTGGACAGGTTCTGCAGGCAGGTGTTGGTCAGAATCCCGCTCGTCAGGTTGCTTTGGGAGCCGGACTCCCCGCCTCCACACCGTGCGTGACCGTGAACAAGGTCTGCGGTTCNTCGTTGAAAGCCGCCATGATGGCTGCGAACAGCATTCGTGCTGGTGAATACAAGGCCATTGTCGCCGGAGGTATGGAGAGCATGAGTAACGCCCCCCAACTCTTGATGGGTCAGCGCAAGGGTGCGAAGATGGGCAACTCTACGCTGGTGGATTCAATGATTCATGATGGATTGTGGGATGTCTACAACGACGTCCACATGGGAACCACCGGAGAGACGGTCGCTCAGGAATGCAACATCGACCGAGCCAGCATGGATGCCTTTGCCGCACGGAGCCAACAACGAGCGGCGACCGCCTGGGAAAAGGGTTGGTTTGATTGGGAGACGTTTGATGTGGAGGTGCCTCAACGACGAGGCGACCCCATTATCTTGAGCAACGATGAAGGTGTACGTGCTGGAACCACGGCTGAGTCGTTGGCTGGATTGCGTCCGGTGTTTGACAAGAACGGGGCCGTGACGGCAGGAAATGCCAGCACCCTCAATGACGGAGCCAGTGCCGTGCTCATCGCCGAGGCTGAATTTGCTAAGGCCCAAGGATGGGAAGTTCTGGCCACCATCGAAGATTACTGCACCTCGGGCGTTGAACCCGCCCGTGTGATGAGCGCTCCGATTCCAGCCGTCAAGATGCTCTTGGAGCGCAACGAGTTGGACGTCTTGGACGTTGATGTTTACGAGCACAACGAGGCGTTCGCCTCAGCCTCTTGCGCAGTTGCACAGGAGATTGGAATTCCTGACGATCGGTTCAACCTTCATGGCGGAGCCGTCAGTCTCGGCCATCCTTTGGGAGCCAGCGGAACGCGTTGTCTCATCACGATGCTGGGCGTCATGCGCCGGCTTGAAGCGAATTCGGGCATTGTCACCCTCTGCCTTGGTGGCGGCAACGCCGTCGCCATGTATGTGCGCCGGCCATCGTGAGCGTTCATTCGTTCTTGAGCAAGGTCAACACGTTTTCAGGCGGTCGGCCGATGACGGCCTCTCCGTTGACCACGAGGATTGGGCGCTCAAGCGCTTTGGGGTGGCTTCGAAGCAGTGTGATGATGTCATCAGGACCTTGAAGGCCCGCCATCGCCTCAGGACCCGCCTCTTTCTTGCGAACAACGTTTTCAAGTTGGGCCAGAATGTTGAGGTCGTCTTCCAAGACACCCGTTTCGAGATAACGAATCACCTCCACTTCAACACCCCGTTCTTCAAGCAGGGCAAGGGCTTGTCTGGATTTTGAACACCGCGGGTTGTGGTAAAAGCGCATGGTCAACCCACCCCAAACCATGCCATCAAGCCATGGGTGAGCCTTTCTCGCCTCTGAATCATTCCTCTTCGGGAGGAGGTGGCGTTAGCATCCCGTGTTCCTCGATGACGTCGCAGGCCCCGGGAAGCACGGCCAGCAAATCATCGGTTGACAGTCCTGTATTGCGGTAAATTTTGTTGGCCAATTGGTCTTTTTTGGTTTGGCCAGGTGTCAGGATGGCGTAGCGAGGGCACATGTTTTGCACGTGGTCGGGCGTGCCAGAGACCACCATTGGGACCCCGTTCACGGCGATGATACCGATCCCGATTCGAACATCCATGTCCTTGTACCATGTGCGTTGACCTCGAATGACGAACGCTCCTTTGCCAACGAATTCGCCGGTCTGTGCTGATTTGGAAACCTGCGCCGGTTTGACACTATAGACCGTGCCATGCGCACCCCCTCCATTCCATGCACGACTCCAAGAAAGAGCGAGGACAGCCGCCTGTTGGAGCTTCTTTTCATCAAGCGTAGGCGATTCCAATTTGTCGACCAAGCGGTAGGCTGGAATATCGGAGGGGAGATGTGCAGGACGGCGCTCCTCAAGCGCAAAACCTTGGCTGGCTCTCAAACTGCAAGAGGGCGCGCCGTGCAGGTCTGCGTGCAGGTACATGTCGTCGCCGGAAAGGTGTTTTTTCACCACGGCATCGTTGCCTTTGGCGTCTTTTCCTCCAACGATGAGGTGACCTCCTTCGACCATCCCCCATCGGTGTTGCTCAAACCACATCCGTTTGCTGCGTTTGAGACGGTTGAGTTTGCCACTCGCCTTCTGTTTTGCCTCGTTTTTCCGTGCTCGCTTGAGTTTCCGTTCCGTCTCTTCAAGGGCCTGTACGGCACCTGAGGTCTTGTTCTTCTGTTTGCGAGCGGACTCAAAATAGCGCTGTGCGTTTTGATGCACGGTGGCGTCCAACTCCAGCAAGACCTGCGGCCCTTTGGCTTCGCTGTTTTCATCAGGAAGGACCACGGTGATGGTTCGCTCTGCTGGGGCGGCGTTGACGATCCAAGCGATGTTTTTGATGGCTTTTCGGACGGCGCTCCAACCGTCCCGTTCCACGGCTTCTTTCGTTTGTTCCAATAACCCCTCAACATGACCCCAGTGCTCTTGAATCAAATGCCCCAGCCGCTGCTGCTTCTCGATTTTGTCAGAAAAACCACCCAGGGCTTTTTCTTGCTGCGCCTTCCGACGCTCCAAACGTTCCACCTCAGTGGATTGCCCTCGTCCAGGTCCGGCTTGTTCGAAGCGCTCTTCTTCCCGACGTTGCAGTGCGTGTGCGTCGTGCAACCCTTTCCAAGCATCGATGGCTTCACAAAGTGAAGAAAAACTTACTTGAGGCATATCGGCGTGTTGTGGGAGGAGAATGGGCGTGGCTTCCACCGAGCGTTCAGCCAACCATGCTTGCTGTTCTGCGACACTCAGGCCTTGGTAGAAAGGGTTCCAATCCGCCGCATCTTTTTCTTGCAATTTGAGCACAAGATGGGCCATCTCGCTGTTGTCAAGTTGAGTGAGCAGTTGATGAAGCGCAGTGTAAACAGCCGAGGCATCGGCTTCTTGCGTGGGTGAATTGGGTTCGTGGTTGGCCACAGCACAGACGGCGTTGGCGTGGGTTGCACCCAAATTGACCTTGCCACCGAGGGTGGACACGAGGTCTCGGTCGGATTCATTCAACAGCTGTTGGAGCGTTGCTTCGTCGAGTTCGTAGGGGTCCATAGCAGGAGGTGGAGGCGTGTACTCGACACCTTTCTTGAGTGTCCGACCCGCATACGATGCGTGCGTCAGGGGCTGAATGATGATCCCGTTTTCATCCACGAGGATGATGTTTCCATCTCGAAACACCTCCACGTAGAGCGTACGTTGGCCGTTCTTTGTATCAAAAGAAAACGCCAGCACTCGGTCAAAGCCAACCTGTTTCACTCCGGTCAGTCTGGCGTTTCGTAAGTGCTTTCGAAGCACCATCGCAAAAGGTGGAGGTGTCATCGGCATTGGACGGTCTCGCTTTGAGGTGTAAATGCGAGCCCCTCGGACGAAGACCATGTCACGCTGGTCTGCTTCCTTTGGGTTGACCCTCAGTACAATTTGTTCGTAATGAGGCATGTAGGCCTTCTTGACATAGGCCCCCTTCAGGGCGTCAAGTTCTCGCGCCATCACGCGAAGGTCAAACCCTGACATGGCTTTCTTCATGGTCTCACCTTCGTCGTTTCCAAGTCTCGAGGTGTGAAGAAGGTTTCAGGACCATGCACCGCCACAGCACCTATTCTCCGTCCACATCCTCGAATTTCAGCAGCACTTTGCCAATGTTCTTCGCATCGTGGATGTGTTGATGCGCAGCCTGCACGTCCTCAGCAGCGAAGACACGGTCAACGATGGGCTCCAAGTGCCCGGTCTGAATGCCCTCAACAATACGTGCGAGTTGGCTTTGCATGACAACTTCGTTTGACCAGGTACCCATATGCACGCCAAACACAGCACGGTTCCGTGTCATCAGGCGGAGGGGGTCAAATTTTGGTGTTTTTCGCATGGCAAAGAAGGCCTTCAACAACGAACGTTTTCCTGAGGGTGCTGCGGCTGATAACCCGTACGTGTAGAGCCGCCCTCCTTCCGCAAGACAGGACAGGCTTCGTCGTAGATTGTCGCCCCCTATGGGGTCAAGCACGTGGTCCACTCCCTTGCCGTCGGTCTCCGCCTTGATGATGGAAACGAAATCTTCGTTGTGTCGGTCGATGGCCCTTGCACCGTACCCCTCGATGATGTGATGTTTTGATTTGGATGAGGTCGCCCAAACCTGGTCGATACCCGCCCACTTGCAGAGTTGCAAGGCAGCGGTTCCAACGCCACCAGCTCCTCCGTGAACCAGCACCTTATCCTCTGGACGAAGATGNCCGAGATGGTGGAGTATGTGGTGGGCCGTCATGTAGGTCACCGGTGTGGAGGCGGCCGCTTGAAGAGAAAGACCGTCGGGAAGAGGTATGACGCGGTCCNTCGGTGAGAGCACGTAGCTGGCTTGACCGCCGTTTCGCATGGCAGCTACCACCCGTTGACCCACCTCAAAGCCAGAAACACCGGCTCCCAAGGCATCGATAACGCCGCTCACTTCGTAGCCTGGTGTGAAGGGGAAGGGCGGACGGGGTTGGTAGAACCCCATTCGCATGAGCAAATCAGCAAAATTGATGCCAGCGTACGCCACTTTGATCCTCACTTCACCTTCGCCGGGTGCGGTCGGTTCCATCGGTTGAGTGGTGATGGCTGAAACCCCACCGGCTTTGGTGATCACAACTCGCTTCCCCATCTTCATTCCTCCATGTGCCATGCGGACTGGTGGTGTTTGACCTTACCTGATGCCTCAAGTGCGAGCAAATGCGAGAGCGTTTGGTCAAGTGCAAGCCCGGGATGGGCATCCGGTGTGTCGGCGTAAGCGTGAGTGGCGATGTCTTCCAGCCGANCCGTTCCTTCTCTAACGGCGTTGAGGACACGCTCGTGCCGTGCAAGACGATGCGTGATGTAGTGTTCCATCAACCGGTCAGGAATGGCGACCACTGGACCATGACTTGGGAACACCAAGTGAGGCTTGAGTCCCTTCAACCTCTTCAATTGGCTGATGTATTCGTTCATGTCGCCCGTGTGAGGAGGAATGAGGATGGTGCCGATGCCGGCCACCATGTCTCCGGCGACCAATCCGGCCCCACTGAACAAACACACGTGGCCGGGATGGTGGCCGGGTGTGATCAATACCTTCCATGTTTGTTGACCCAACTTCAAGTCCTCGCCATCAGCAAGAATTCGCTGACATGGTACGGAACGTGAGGTGTATTCGCTTCCCCAAACCGGAACATCAAACGCTTCCTTGAGGAGCGACATATCAGCCAAGTGGTCGCTGTGGCTGTGCGTGAACACAACAGCGATGAGGTTTCCACGGTGTCGTTCAACGGCCGTGGCCAAGGCCTCCATGTCCTCTCGCATGCGAACCGCTGGGTCAACCAACACGAAATCGCCTTCCGGGTCACCCACAAGGTAGCAGTTGGTATGGTCAGCGGGGGGAAGTGTTGCGGTTTTGATGGGCACCACTTCAACGCCGTGTGCAAAGAGAATTGAACGCCGCCCNGGTAAACGCTCAGCGATGTCGCTGGCGGCTTTGTTCATGTCTCGTTCGCAACGGTCGAGGGTGCGTTCAATTTCCATGAGCAAGGTAACAACAGGAGGAGCGACTTTGATTTCATGGGCTTTCCAGCGTCCGAGGATGTCAACGGGCTTTGCCCACATCACNTCCGTGAATTCGGTTTGAGGCTCCAAATCAATCTCGGGAACATCGTTCCAATCGCCGAGGTGGAGGTGAAGGAAGGCGTTGTCAAACTGAACCGGCCCGAACGGGGGCGTGATGCGGTGACTGAGGGTTTTGATGTGCGCTCGCTCAACGGGAAAGGCACCCTCAAGNGCAAGAGGAAGCCACTGTTTTTTGTCTTCAACGATGGCGAGACGTGCTGAGGGTTCCATCGCCATCGCACCAAGACCGGACGGGACGAGGCCAAGTTCCTCNCTCATTTCCCGCATGATGCAGGCGATTGAGGCCGCTTCCGGCCCTTTCAAAGCAGGGAGGGCTTCGATGGCGGCCCGGTCCACTGAGGAGACGCCGCCACCTGGGAATGCCCAGTAGTTGGGAAAGGCTCGCATGGTTTTTGCACGCAAGCCGAGAAGGACTTCAACGCCCTCTGGCCCATCTCGAGTGAGTGTCATGGTGGCCGTCGGGCGCGGTGTTCCCCGGTCGCGGGCAACCATGTCAACCCCTTGTGGAACCTCACTCATACAAGCGCCTCAGCGACCGTCCTTTCAAAGCCTTGTGAAGCCGTGGTTCGGCGTCCGGAGTTTGCGGCGGATTCAAATAAAGCGGGATGAACGAAAAAGCATGGCTCATGATTCGGTCGAGGAACACCTTGCCGAACTGGCTGAGCTGGTTGCACAGGCCGAGGCCATGGGCGTGGATTTGTGGCCTGAAACCAAGCCTGCACGTCCGTGGGCCAAGTACGCCTTGGCTTCTTTTATGATCATCATGATGCTCTCTTGGGTCTCCAAGGTCATGTTCAGATTTGCTACGGTCTAGATTTCAACGATTCACCGTTGAATTGAAGAAGGCGATGGTTTTCGCAAGGCCATAGTCCCTTAGTGTAGCGGTCCATCATGGAGGATTCTGGTTCCTCCGACCTCGGTTCAAATCCGGGAGGGACTACCACCGCAACCCTGCAAAAGGGCTCCACACCATCATCTTTGCATTTTTAGGGTGACCTAAACCTTATATTCGGCCCACTTTTAGGGTGNCCTAAACCGGAGGGTTTGAACATGGAATTGAAGAGAAAATCAATCAAAGGAATGACGCTAGCACTGTTGATGTTGATCGCCGCTATGGCAGGATGCATTGGCACAGAAGACGAAACGACCGACGAGACCGAAGAGGCGAAACCCGCCTTCCTCGATGCCTCCGATGCAGGTTACACCTACGCATCGGACGTCGATAATCACCGCTCGTTGATGCAAGACCTTTGCGACATCAAGACCGCTGCATCTGACAGCAACTGGGATGAAGCAAAGAACATCTACACCAACGGCAAGAACGCCGAGAAGAGCGACGGTTCCTTCCGCACGCTCGCTGGTTTCGCTGCCGCCTCAGGCAAGAACCACAACTACGACACCTTCTACGGACAAGATGGCGCCATCGGTGCCCACATCACGGCGGCCCTGGACGGCACCGGCGACTTCGAAGGAGCTACCGACACCGTTCGCTACCAAGGCATTGCCAAGTTGACCGCCAACATGGGCATGGTCGGCTACACCATCCACGAGCTCAACGCTGCTGTTGCCAAGGCTGACGCCGGCAACACCGACAACGACTCCGGTGCACCTCACAACTGGGACGAGGGNTGGGCCTTCTTCCACGGNCCNGATGAGCACTGGTCTTGCTCTCCTGCTTACACCATGAAGAAGCGCGCTGCTGACTACGGTACGGAAACCAANGGTGTTTCCAACGCCCTCGCAGCCAGCGAGCAAGCCATGGTCGACGGACTCGCCGCCCTTCAAGCCGGCGACGAGGCTGGCTACGACGCCGCCACCGAGACCGTGATCAAGAACATCATCATCACCTACTCCCAGGCCACCCTGAAGTACACGATGAAGATGGACAGCAACGAATCCGCTGCCAAGTACCAAGCCGAGGGCTACGCTTTCTGGAAGACCATGGAAGCCTACGCTGCTCCATACACCGACGGCTGCTACAACATGCAAGTCCACAAGGTCTTCATGATGGGCGACATCGATGCATCCACCTGTGATGCCTTCATGTGGACCCAGCACCAAGGCCAAGGCGACTTCATGTGCTACAACACGGTCACCCACCAAGTGTCGACCGATGTATCCAACGAGACCGAGTGCGATGGATACTCCAACGCCACTTTCATGGACATGTATGGTGCTGACAAGATCAACGAGATTCTAAACCTCAAAGATGCTTCCAAGCACGGTACGTCCTACGACATTGCTCCACACCTCGAGCGTGTCTGGGCTCACTACGGCATCACCGCCGAGGACATCGGAACTTACCAGTGAGTAGAAAGTCCCCAACCCCCCACTGCTTCGGCAGTACAAGCGGAGCGGTTGGTCAGCATTCTCACCCTTGCTGGCCAATCGTTCCCATGTCTGTTGAGGTGGAGGTGATGAACGATGAACGAACACAACATGCGTAAGCCTTGGCTTTTGATCCTCATCCTTTGTGGGTCTCTGCTGCCTGTAGCAGCTCTGAGCAGTGCCTCTGAAGACGAGACGTACACGCTTTCGGGTCATGTCTACACGTCTGCAGGAGAACTTGCAGGTTCGACGTATATTCGGGTTGATGCGATGGAATCGGTTCTTTCCAGCGATGGGGCCTACAGTTTCCCGGGCATCACACCTGGCGAGCACACCGTACGGGCGTATTTCATGAACGACGGGCACACGGTGGCCTATCGAACCATCTTCATTGAGAGCGACACGACCCTTGACTGGTATGAGGGCCATAATTGGATCACCGTCGATGCACTGGATGCAGATGGCGAGCTCATCGACCAGAATACATCGCTTTCAGTATCACTTTGGGAACAGAACGAGACCCGTAATTTCAACAACGGACGAGCAGAGTTTGGGCCTTACCTCACCGGAGACTACCATACCGTTTCAACCACGTTGAGTGGATTGCTAAACGAGCAACTCGTCATGTGCTTCCGCTTAGAACCAGGCTCTGCCATGGAACCCCGCTTGAACCATCTTCAATTCAGGGAACAGACGAACAGTGTCTTTGGTTTCGTTTTGGATGCGTCCGGTTTACCCGCCCGCGAAGTTGTGGTTTCCAACGGGGAGGTCCAAGCGACGACCAACGATGAGGGATTCTACCTTCTCAACGGCCTACCAGTGAATTCTGAAGTTGAATTGACGTTCAAACAATCCGGACAAGAGATCGCATCGAATGTTTCGGTTCTTGTTGACTACGGGGCTAACTGGCTGAACCACACGACTTCTCGAACATTGGAATTGCCGCGCAACGCTACATTCCTCGAATCTGCGATGTCCGTGCCGCTTGGTCCAATTGAGATCGCTTGGACCATCGGCGACCACACCGATTTCGTGGAACTCTTTGTTGGAGAAATCAGCCAAAATGGTTTAATCTATCGAGGCTCCTCAACCTCTTTTGAATACATTGCAACTTCCGCTGGCACCTTTGAATTCTATTTGGTGTCTTACAACACCAATGGAAGCAACCCTTCGGCTCCATCCCTGTTGGTGTTGTTCTTACCCACCGAATCCGTTGACGGCTCATGGACCTCAGGGATGTCCTGGGATTACAGTTTGGTTCACACACCCGAATACCGTTCAAACCGAACCCTCACCGCCATCGGAACGGAAGACATCACCGACGCCTTTGGTAGGGTTCGCTCAACTTATTTGCTGCGAATTGTGGACGACCAGTACGAAGAGGGCGAGCAGGCGTTCCGCTGGGTTGACACCCAAACCTATCTTCCGGTGAAAACCTACTGGGTTGACGCCCCGTCATCTTCCAGTTATTTCCAGGAAGGTTCTCAGGGATGGATGTTTACGAACGGGGAAAATGAGGTGGGCTTGTATGGTGATGTATCGCCCTCGCACCTTCATTTCAACCGAACCAACATCATCGGTGTCCCGGGGCATCCCAACGGCTACGATGATACCTTGAATTCGGTATCGATAGAGCACAACGTCGCCATCACCACGACAGCAGGTGTGTTCAATTGCACGTACATTGCGATTCAGGACGATGAGGACGGTGTGCTTTCATGGGAGCTCTGGTACAACGATACAGTCCAAAATTATGTCAAAATCATCGACAGGCTTCCCGGGTCGCATTCTGACTCGGTAGTTCACGAGTTGACTGGTTACGAAAGGCCACAAACACCAGAGTTCCTGACCGAAACCACGGTCCAAACCGAGAAAACCTTCGAGATCCAATGGTCGGAATTCGTTGGCGCTGAGGCCTATCAACTTCTGGAAAACGGCGTCGAGGTCTATCGTGGCGTTGAAACCGGGTTTGAAGTTCGAAACCGAGATAACGGCGTCTATCGGTATCAGGTGAACGCCATCATGCCGCTCGACTATTTGCTCCTTGGCTCGACGTTGGATGTTGAGGTCTCCTTCCTCCCACCGCTGCCTGTCTTGACCGCTTCCGCTTCCTTCATCCAACCCTCGGAAAAGGCCCTCCTTTCATGGGACTATGACTTCGAGGCAGAATCCT